>JAJQAR010000270.1 GCA_021203705.1 Prevotella sp.
ACGCTATTATCATTGATTTTGCTTTCATGCTTCTTTCCCTTTCTTTCGGTTAGTGTCATTTGTGTGTCCTCGTACGTCGTGAGGTGGCTCTTTCTGACAGCTCCAGGTACCACTGCCCCTTTACCCTGCGAGGCACGAACGTCAGCTTTATGGTGTTGGGGATGCTGCTGCCGGGCTCCTTCTCGAAGAACTCTATGTCGTAGCTCACCCACACGCGCCCGTTGTCGTTGAACTCCATGTCGCCCAGGTGGTACGCCAGAACGGGGAACGTCTCCATCTGCCCCCTTATGCCCGCCTCAGCCTCCTCCGTGAGGCAGCGGACGCTGTCGCCCAGGATGTCGTGGAGCATGGCTATCGCCGCGTCGTACTCGCCGTCGTGCACGTGGTCCAGGTATTCCTGCGTGAGTTGCAGCACTGCCGTGGTGTCCTCCGCGGTGAACATGGGCGCTTCCGCCTCCTCGGCTGCCCCGCCCTTGCGGCATGACCAGCAGGTCACAGCGAGCAGCAGGATGAGCCCGAGCGCCTTGGCTGTCAAAAATGTCTTCTTCATGTCAGTACGTCATTCCTTTTTGGGAAAGGAAAGACACCAGTCCTTTTGGCGGATATGGTGCCTTCCCTTATCAGAGAGATTTAAAACTTACTTGCGCCTTACACCGCTCGCATTAGGAGCTTTCTTAATAGTGATTGTGATAGATGCCAGATCAGAGAATGACTGCCACTTGGTCTCTATGTATATAGGTATAGTAACCGTGAGAGTAGAATTGAGCGGCATACCAAGATTCGTGAAGGAGAATACACCGTCCTCAGTCAAATCGAATTTGAAAGCTCCCATCTCCTCCCATTCAGCAAGAGTATACGTCTGTGAGCCACTTGTAGCTGTCGCTATGTACTTCAGAGTTTCATAATCATATAAACTGCTGGCATCAACATCGTACCACGTTACAAGATCGTCATTGGTGTCATTGTCTGGATCAAGATACATAATATTGCCCTCACTATCATATTGGATATTGCCATCCTCATCTAAGTCATAATTCATCACGTTGGTCCATACAACACCCTTGGTGCCGTTGTTCTCCGTGATAGTGATGCAATTCTCCAGCTGTACAGAGTTGTTGTCATCCAAGTCGTAGATTACGAAGCCCTCAGAGTCGTCCTGGGTGATTTCTATGCTCAGAGGCTCAATGACGTGTACAGGATAAGCTTCGATAACGTCGATATCACCGAGTGCGCAGTATGTAGCCGTCAACTTGACTTTAACATCCTGACCAACGAGAGCCCTTGAGTACGACAAATTTTCTTCGCTCAGTTGGATGTAACCAGTTTCAGTGTCAATGGTTGCCACAACCACAGTCTTCTTCGTCCCATTTTCCGTATAATTGTATATCAGCTCTGTGCCGTCGGTGCTGGCCGTGTAGGAAGAGCTGGGATAGCCGCTTACAAATTCCCACTTAACATCATTTCCATCTGTCACAAAGTCAGCAGGTTCGGTGGCTACGCTTGTATTACCGTCTGCATCAGTTACAAGATATCCGCTGTTGAGGTCACCAACAATTGGTGTGGTAGTATATGCGCTATATGCTCCATCAAAAGCATCTTCTTTAGAAGAATACAGTATGTTGGAGATATTGAATGTCTCGGATGAGAACCTGCTCTCTATCGCCTCGTATTTGTTGATGATTGTCGGGAGATTAATGGTCAGCGTCACAGGGAAGATGAGCTTGCTGCCGTTAGCCTTATTCTCGTAGTAAGTCCATGCGGTGACAGTCTTGTAACCATTGTAGAGATCAGTGGAGGTAATTCTGTAATCGGCGTACTGATTATACAAGGCTTTCTCGGTGGAGTTATTACTATTCTTGTAATCCAGTGTTCCTTGCAGATCCGACATATCCTTAGCAGTAATAATCAATTCGAGGTTATGAGTCTGACCATCATTTTCGTTCTCCACATCATAAGCCCAACCTAAATACTCCAAAGGATTATTGTCGTTCTCGGCATCAGCTGCGGAAGCGTAGAGCCGCACGCCTTGCGCGTTATCAGCGCTTTCTGTTGTCGGGAGGGTGTAAGTGGCGTGGAATACCGTCATGCTCATGTCGCAATATGAGTACAGGTACTCGAGGGTCATCGACGGGAACGTCGCTGTCACTACCACATCGGCATCATCAGAGCTGCATACGAAATCACCACTAAGTTTAAATTCACCATTACCTTCGTAGGTCTTGTTCTCCGCGGACTCCTTTGCCCACTGAATCTTAAAGTAGGCGACATCGACAGTGGCATTGTTGTTATTCGTGTCAATCAACTTCACCTTAATCACTGGCTGCTTGCCTATTGCGCCCGAGTTCTTCGCAACTTTGTCAATTGATTGTGAGGTCAGGATACCAGTCTCAGTGTCCAGTACGGCAAACTGCTGCTGGTCTGTTATGACAGTTTGAGTCTCGTCTTGCAGCATGTAATGGTCCATCAGCTCGAATTTGATCTCAAGACCATAGGCGGCAAGCTGGTCGCTTGTATAAATCGCCTTGTTGCCTTCCGCATCAACACCAACTATCATAACAAGATTGTTGAGGTCATAATCATCGGTGTAAACAGGATAGGCGACAATGTAGTCATTATTCCAACTAATAGTTGCTTCCTGGTTTACAGCACCATTAACTACTGCGTCGTCAGCATATATGGTCTTGCATGACCAGAAGTCAACTCCATTCTCACTTGCACCACGAGTTACGATCCAGTTAGACACGGAACATCCCTCTGGCGCACCATTTTTATCAACCTTCGAGGCTTGGTGGATATGCGGTGACTCCGTTGACTCGTACAAGCGTGCCCAGTCAGAGTAAACAGCCACTTCATCTCCTGCCTCCTTCTCCTCGTCTGTCAGATAAGTGCTGTCTATGACGGCCTTCAGGGAAACGATGGTGATTGAGTTGCTACTGCTTGTGCTATTTGAGTTGTTCTTCTTGACACCCAAGCGCAATACGGTCACACCGTCCTCGGTAACTATCTCTGGACTGCCCTCGACTATTGATATAGGAGCGCTGCCGCTTACACGCGTATTTGCTGTGTTG
>JAJQAR010000224.1 GCA_021203705.1 Prevotella sp.
AACCAGTTGTGGTGATATGTTATATAATAATCGTATGATTTCTCGCTAAGTCCCAAAAGGCAGCACTTACCATTATCCCAGAAATGGTTGTAAGAGAATGTTACATAATTGGATTTCTTACAATCAAGAGCACCATCTCCCTTTTTTTGGTCTGAATCACTACCAGCCTCACCATAGAACATATCACAGTTGTGAACCCAAACATAAGAGTTATTTTGCTGCAAACCTACATTATCACCCTCTTCACTGGCGCAATTCATAAAACCAAGGTTGGCTACCTCAACAGAAATGGCATTCTTGAGTCTTATACCCCAGCCATCGCAAGTTGCATCATTACCCACACCTTCGATTGTAATACCAGGACAAGTTTCCGAACTATTCATGTCAATAACAATATCGCCCTTCTCATTTACACTTGGAATAGATATCTGACCGATAAGCCTTATACAGAGAGGACGACTGTCTTCACCTTTCTTAAATCCAAGAAGGATATTGTCCAATCCAACCTCTGTGGTTACAGTTCCTTTCTTAGCACTCGTCACAACATCAACAGTAACAGCATCTTTGTTATTATCGGTAATGTAAACAACAAGAGCATCTGATTTCAACGTACCATCTGACTTATATGCACCAGGAACATAACCATTAGAGAAAGCGAAACCTGTTCTGTCTTTTGCATTAACTGTGAATGTTGAAGATTCAGCAGCCGCACTTGTCAACTCATTACCGTCAGAGTCAACAGGAACAACCTTAAACTGGTAAGTTCCTTCTGCTAAACCGAGAGCATCGGCTCTGCCATAATCTCCATAATTCCTTACCAACGGACTGTCAAGCAGCGTATAATCACCCCCTGAAGCCTTGCAGTAAACATTGTAGGAAGATGCGTCGCTATCCAATGTGAAAGTAACCCATCCTGTTTCTAACCAGCCCCCTACTTCCGTAATGGAAGTTGCAGATGCACATAATGCCACCATGCAAGAAGCTGAAAATAAAATTCTTTTTAAATTCATCATTTTGTTTTTTTGATTTGATTTATTATGAGATTTCTAATATCCTATCGGTTAGAAGAAGATTCACTCCGCCATTTTCACCTTAATATATTTAATTTTGGCACACTCAACGTCAAAGACGTTTTGCAGAGAATCACGCCTTTCCTTTACAAGATTGGTTGAGCGTAGCATTTCTACCGTCATGTTTCCTAATTCCTTCAAAGAGTCCATACGGCTTTTCATGGCGAAATATTCCTTATTTGCCTGTTGAAGAGCCTTGTCAGAAGACTCCACTGCATCCTGAGCACGTTTCAGTTCTATTTTCTGATATAGTTTTAGGGCTGACCTGCGTGTTTCGATAGCCTTCGGGTAATTTACGCGAAGAGAGTCAATGCTATTCAACGCCTTCACATATTCTCCACCATCATACTCCGCCTGTGCCTCATCGAGTATTTTTTTCGCCTTTCTCTCTACGTTGTTACCGCAACTTGCGAAAAGTGTTAAAAAAGCGGCGCAAAAAACGGTCAAAATGGTAGCTGCTCTCATTCTTTCGTAACAATATGCTGCAAACTTAAACTTTTTTTTGCAATACCGCAAGTACAACCACATTTTTTTTCTTAGAATAAACAAATTTTGTACATTTGCATGCGATTATAAACTTAGTTAACGTGAGACGACTTTCTAACGACGATTTGGCACAACTTCTCGACAAAGACATCTTCCATAAGATTTCCAATGCTGCCGACTCTCTGGGTTTGGAGTGCTATGTCGTAGGCGGGTATGTAAGGGATTTGTTTCTCGAACGCCCATCTGCCGACATCGATGTGGTGGTCGTCGGAAGCGGGATAACACTCGCCACTGAGGTGAAGAATATTCTTGGCAAGAAGGCAAATATATCTGTGTTCCGCAACTTTGGCACTGCTCAAGTGAAGTACAAAAAACTTGAGGTGGAATTTGTCGGAGCACGCAGAGAGAGTTACAGCCGTGGCTCTCGAAAGCCTATAGTTGAGGACGGCACGCTTGAAGATGACCAGAACCGACGTGACTTTACCATAAATGCTCTTGCCGTATGCCTGAATAAAGCTCGTTTCGGTGAACTCGTTGACCCTTTCGGCGGTATCGAGGACTTGGAGGACGGTATTATCCGTACTCCTCTCGACCCCAATATCACTTTCTCCGACGACCCTTTGCGTATGATGAGGTGCATACGCTTCGCCGCACAGTTGAACTTCAATATCGAGGATGAGACATTCGAGGCTTTGGAACAGAATGTTGACAGGATAGATATAATAAGCGGTGAGCGCATACAAGCGGAGTTCAACAAGATAATGATGACCAAAACGCCAAGCAGAGGACTGGTGGATCTCTACCGTTGCGGCCTCCTTGCACGCATATTGCCAGAACTCACCGCCCTCGACATCATAGAAAAGCGCAACGGCAGGGCCCACAAAAACAACTTCTACCACACATTAGAGGTCCTTGACAACGTGAGCAAACACTCCGACAACTTATGGCTGCGCTGGGCTGCCCTGCTGCACGATGTCGGCAAGACAAAAACGAAACGGTGGGACAACAATATAGGCTGGACATTCCACAACCATAATTATATGAGTGCAAAGATGGTACAAGATATTTTCAGACGAATGAAAATGCCTTTAGATGCCAAAATGAAGTATGTGCAGAAACTCGTCAGCCTGCACATGCGCCCTATCGCCATTGCCGACGAGGAGGTAACCGACAGTGCCGTACGCCGCCTTTTGAATGATGCCGGTGATGACATCGATGACCTCATGCTGCTCTGCGAGGCTGACATAACAAGCAAAAACGAGGTCAGGAAACGACAGTTTCTCGATAATTTCCAGACTGTGCGCAAAAAATTGGCGGATTTGAAGATAAAAGACTATAAACGACTATTCCAACCTTGTATCGACGGTACGGAAATAATGGAAATGTTCCACTTGCAGCCTTCAAAAGAAGTAGGAGAACTTAAACAAACGTTAAAAAATGCTGTCTTGGATAATCAGGTGCCCAACGAGCGTGAACCCCTCATGAAATTGCTTGTTGATAAGGCAAAAGAG
>JAJQAR010000367.1 GCA_021203705.1 Prevotella sp.
CTTGTACTGTTATGCAAATATACTAAAAATGTTTTATACGACGAGAGGTTTTACAACAAAAAAACAAGCATAACAAAAGGAGAAAAATGCTGGACATAAAACGTGAGAACATTGCCGAAAGCCCCATAGAATAAGGCTATAAGGAAAAGCCCTTGCCATCCGTATCTCTACGCAACAAGGGCTAAACCTTAAAAAATCACCTATCGAAACAGAACTTTTCTAAGTCCTAATACCATGTCTTTTAACAATATTAAACGTCAGAATTTTTGCAAATATACGATTTATTTTATTGAATTACAACAAAATATATATTTTTATCCCTTAAAAAATCTAAACAAACCTTATAATTTAAATTACAATTTAACAATAGTATTTGGCACGATATTTGCATAAACAATAGTAACTATTATCGCAAAACAAATTAATAAAAACATATAATTATGCAAAAAGGTAATATTGGGGTAACTACTGAAAACATATTCCCCGTCATCAAAAAATTCTTATATTCCGACCACGAGATTTTCCTGCGTGAGATGATAAGCAATGCCGTTGACGCCACGCAAAAGATGAAAACGCTTGCCGATACGGGTGAGTTCAAGGGCGATTTAGGCGACCTTACCGTCAGGGTTCGTCTTGACGACAAGAACAACACGCTCACCATCAGCGACAGGGGCATCGGCATGACAGAGGATGAGATTGAGAAATATATCAACCAGATAGCATTCTCTGGCGTTAGTGATTTTCTTGACAAATACAAGGACAATGCAAACGCCATAATAGGTCATTTCGGCCTCGGCTTCTACAGTGCGTTCATGGTAAGCAAGAAGGTTGAAATTGTAACGAGAAGCTATGCCGACGGTGCGAAAGCCGTGAAATGGAGCTGCGACGGCAGTCCTGCTTACGAGATCAACGAGGTTGAGAAAGCCGACCGCGGTTCTGACATTATCCTATATATAGATGACGACTGCAAAGAGTTTTTGGAGAAAGACCGCATTCAGTCGTTGCTCAACAAATACTGCAAGTTCATGCCTGTACCGATTGCTTTCGGAAAGAAGACAGAATGGAAAGACGGCAAGCAGGTGGACACCGAAGAGGACAATATCATCAATGATATGGAGCCGCTTTGGACTAAGACTCCAAGCACGCTGAAAGACGAGGATTACAAGTCGTTCTACCGCAACCTATACCCTATGCAGGATGAGCCTCTGTTCTGGATACACCTCAACGTTGACTATCCTTTCAACCTCACGGGTATCCTCTATTTCCCAAGAATTAAGTCGAACATCGACTTACAGCGCAACAAGATACAACTGTATTGCAATCAGGTGTTCGTAACCGACCAGGTGGAGGGCATCGTGCCTGAGTTCCTCACACTGCTTCACGGCGTCATCGACTCGCCCGACATCCCTCTCAATGTAAGCCGCAGTTATTTGCAGAGCGACAGGGATGTGAAGAAGATTTCCACTTACATCACAAAGAAAGTGGCTGACCGCCTTAACGGTATCTTCAAGGATGACAGGAAGGACTATGAGAGCAAGTGGGATGACCTGAAGATTTTCATCAACTACGGAATGCTCTCACAAGAGGACTTCTACGACCGTGCCAAGGATTTCGCCCTGTTGAAAGATGTTGACGGCAAGTATTTCACTTTCGACGAGTACAAGCAGTTGATTAAGGGTGAGCAGACTGACAAGGACGGACAACTGATTTATCTATATGCCAACAACAAGGAGGAAGAATATTCCTACATCGAGGCGGCAAAGGAAAAGGGTTACAGCGTATTGTTGCTTGACGGACAACTTGACACGCCTGTTGTCTCCATGCTTGAGCAGAAATTCGAGAAGAGCCGTTTCATGCGTGTTGACAGCGACATCATAGAACGCCTGATTGTAAAGGAGGACATAAAAAAGAGTGAGCTTGACAGCGACCAGCGTGACAATTTGTCATCTGTATTCAGGTCTCAAATGCCAGCAATCGATAAGGTGGAGTTCGGTGTTGAGGTTCAGGCTTTGGGCGAGAGTGGCATGCCTGTGATGATTACGCAAAGTGAGTACATGCGCAGGATGAAAGATATCAGTCGTTTCCAAAGCGGTATGAATTTCTATGCGCAGATGCCTGACAGTTATACGCTTGTCCTCAACAGCGACCATCCGCTTATCAAGCAGGTTCTCGATGATGAGAATACGGCTTGTGCGGAGTCTCTGAAACCGATTGAGAGTGAGATTAAAGGGCAGCAGGCTCGCCTCAGTGCTTTACGCCAAAGTCAGAGTAAGAAAAAGCCGGAGGAAATCACGCAGGAGGAGAAGGATGATATTTCCAACACGCAGAAGGCTCTCAATGAGCAGCGAGACAAGAAAACGCAGATTCTCTCTGAATATGCATCGGGCAACAAGATTATACACCAACTTATCGACCTTGCCCTCTTGCAGAACGGCATGCTCAAGGGTTCTTCCCTAAACGAGTTCATCAAACGTTCCGTTTCGCTGATTAAATAAATACTTTCTCAAAATAAATCGGAAACAGGTGTAGTGGTGTTCATGCGGGAGGATGTTGTTGTGCCGTTTTGTTCAGCATCCTGCGATACCTCAGCAGTTTCGGCAGACTGTTTAGCCTAAGTATGGTGGTTATGCACCTGTTTCTTTTCCTGTTTCGCCAAGGAACTCGAATTTATCAAAATGTTACAAACAAACATACGCCCCGTTGTGGCGTGCGGACTTAATAAATTACTAAAGTGAAGTTCCTCACGCTTGGCAGAGTTAAAGCGAACTTTACTCTGCTCTCGCTTAATCGGAACATTAAAGTCCCTACATTGGGTGTGTGTCCCTACATTGGATGAACAATGGAAAAATTGCTTGCGAAACCTAAACTTAAACAAAAGAGGGTGTGTCAAAATAATATGTTTTGTATAATACAGAAGCTGGGCAGGCGTTTCAATTTTGGCAAGCCTGTGGTGATAGCCGATGAGGGACTTCTGACAAAGAAGAACATCAGGGCGTTGGAGGAGGACGGCTATGAGTACATTCTCGGTGCGAGGATAAAGTCGCAGACGGAGGAGATGAAAGA
>JAJQAR010000146.1 GCA_021203705.1 Prevotella sp.
GGGAGTTACCTATGGTAACGCCGAAGCCAGGCTCAAGAGGACGAAACTCGAACTTGCCGAATTTGTCACTCGCCTCCAACATTACTACTTTATCAGGTTTTTGAAATGCTAATATCGCCATTAATTTAATGATTTTATTTAGAGTAAAACTCAACGATTAACTGCTCCTTTATATTCTCAGGGATATCGGCACGCTCCGGCTTGTGGAGCAACTTGCCGCTCTTCGTATTCTCATCCCACTCCAACCATGGATACTTGCTGTGGTTGAAACCGGCGAGGGCAGCCTCTATCACCTCAAGTGACTTCGCCTTCTCACGCACACCAACAATCTGACCTGGCTTTACGGAATATGAAGGGATGTTTACTACTGCACCATCAACAACAATGTGCTTGTGGCTTACCAACTGGCGGGCTGCCGCACGTGTAGGAGCTATTCCAAGACGGAACACCACGTTGTCAAGACGGCTCTCAAGGTTCTGGAGCAATACCTCACCGGTTACACCGTCCGACTTTGCGGCTTTCTCGAACATGTTGCGGAACTGACGCTCAAGCACACCGTAAGTATATTTAGCCTTCTGCTTCTCTGCCAACATGACACCATACTCAGACATCTTTTTGCGACGATTGTTGCCATGCTGTCCAGGAGGGAAGTTTCTCCTGGACAAAACTTTGTCTGCACCGAATATTGGTTCCCCAAAACGGCGTGCAATTTTTGATTTCGGTCCTATATATCTAGCCATAATAAAATAAAAATACTTTTCTGTTCTCCTTTATACTCTTCTTCTCTTCGGAGGGCGGCAGCCATTGTGGGGCAACGGCGTCACATCGGTGATCTCTATTACCTCTATTCCTGCTCCATGCACGGCACGGATAGCCGACTCTCGCCCGTTTCCCGGACCCTTCACGTATGCCTTCACCTTGCGCAATCCAAGGTCAAAAGCTACCTTCGCACAATCCTCCGCTGCCATCTGAGCTGCGTAAGGGGTATTCTTCTTTGAGCCACGGAAACCCATCTTTCCTGCCGACGACCAGGAGATCACCTGCCCATCGCTGTTTGCCAAAGTTACAATGATATTGTTGAATGAGCTATGCACATGAAGCTGTCCCATAGCGTCAACCTTTACATTTCTTTTCTTAGATGTTGCTGCTTTCTTTGCCATAACCTAATTATTATTTAGTAGCCTTTTTCTTATTAGCAACAGTCTTCTTCCTTCCCTTACGGGTACGGGCATTGTTCTTTGTGCTTTGACCACGAACAGGAAGACCGTTACGATGACGTATTCCCCTATAACAACCAATATCCATCAGTCGCTTGATGTTCATCTGTATCTCTGTACGGAGATCTCCTTCCACCTTAAACTCAGCGCCGATAATTTCACGGATCTTGGCTGCCTGCTCGTCTGACCACTCAGAAACTTTCAGGTCACGGTTCACACCTGCCTTATCCAATATCTTTGCTGAACTACTTCGACCTATACCGTAGATATAAGTCAATGCGATTTCGCCACGCTTATTCTGGGGCAAATCTACTCCAACAATTCTTATTGCCATTTTGAATAACTTGTATTAATAATTTTAATGATTAGCCCTGACGTAATTTGAACTTAGGGTTTTTCTTGTTAATAACGAACAGACGACCCTTGCGACGCACTATCTTGCAGTCGGGTGTACGTTTCTTTAATGATGCTCTTGTCTTCATATATCTTCTTTTTATTTGTATCTGAACACTATCCTACCTTTCGTCAAGTCGTATGGGCTCATCTCCACCTTTACCTTGTCGCCAGGGAGAATTTTTATGTAATGCATTCTCATCTTTCCGGAAATGTGCGCCGTTATCGGACACCCGTTCTCCAGTTCAACACGGAACATGGCATTTGACAATGCCTCTACTATTGTCCCGTCCTGCTCAATTGCATCTTGTTTTGCCATATAATAATATGAAGTTCCTTAATAAGCTGCTACTCCACCGCTACTCCGTCCACGGATATGACCTGAATTGAGCAGACCATCATAATGACGCATCAACAGGTGGCTCTCTATCTGTTGCAGTGTGTCGATGACAACACCCACAAGGATGAGCAATGATGTTCCACCAAAGAATTGCGAGAATGCGTCCTGTACATTAAGCAGACCGGCAAGAGCAGGCATTATAGCGATGAACGCGATGAAAAGCGAGCCAGGCAATGTGATACGTGACATCACGGTATCTATATACTCGGCTGTCGGCTTTCCTGGTTTGATGCCCGGTATGAAACCGTTGTTGCGCTTCATGTCTTCCGCCATCTGCGTCGGGTTCAAGGTTATCGCCGTATAGAAATACGTGAAGGCGATAATCAATATCGCAAATATCACGTTATACAGCAGACTCTTGTGGTTCAGCAACGCACGGATGACATATCCGCTCTGGTCAGTGGAATACTGAACGATAGCCAACGGGATGAACATCAACGCCTGTGCAAAGATGATAGGCATTACGTTGGCTGCGAACAACTTCAACGGTATGTACTGGCGGGCACCGCCATACTGCTTGTTTCCAACGAGACGCTTTGCGTACTGTACAGGTATCTTACGTGTACCCTGTACCAAAAGCAACGCTGCGCATACTACGGCATAAAGGATAAGGATCTCCACGATGAACATCACGAGACCGCCACCGGAAATTGCCGTGAAGCGAGAGGTAATCTCCTGAATGAAAGCCTGTGGGAAACGCGCGATGATACCAATCATAATGATCAAAGATATTCCGTTTCCTATTCCTTTATCCGTGATACGCTCACCCAACCAAAGGATGAACATACTGCCGGCAGCGAGGATTATCGTTGCGGGCCAGATAAATACAGACCAGTCAATACCAGAAGACAATGCTCCGTATGCCTGCATCTTAAGATTCATCAAATATGATGGTGCCTGGAACACAAGAATAGCCACAGTAAGGATACGTGTGTACCAACTTATCTTCTTACGCCCACTCTCACCCTCGCGCTGCATCTTCTGCAAATAAGGTACAGCGACGGCAAGAAGATGCATTACAATGGATGCCGAGAGATACGGAATTA
>JAJQAR010000171.1 GCA_021203705.1 Prevotella sp.
CCTCCAAACGTGCCGGCATCTCTACCTCTGAACGCCTGTAAACTATCGTCACATCAGCACCCAATCGCTTTGCTGTACGACAGGAGTCCATCGCCGTGTTTCCACCGCCAACCACAATCACCTTCTTTCCGATATTTATCGGGGTGTCGGTATCTGGGTTTGCGGCATCCATAAGATTTACACGGGTAAGGTATTCATTGGCTGACATTACATTGATAAGGTTCTCGCCAGGTATATTCATGAAATTCGGAAAACCTGCTCCCGACCCTACAAAGATACCCTTGAAACCACTGTCCTCTAATTGTCCTATTGATATTGTCTTTCCAATTATACAGTCAGTCTGGAAATGAACGCCCATCTTCTTCAGGTTATTTATCTCCACGTCAACTATCTTGTTTGGCAAGCGGAATTCTGGAATACCGTATTTCAATACTCCTCCTACCTCATGCAATGCCTCGAAAACATAAACGTCATAACCCAATTTCGCCATATCACCGGCAAAACTCAAACCAGAAGGGCCTGATCCTACGACAGCAACCTTTATGCCATTTGCCGGTGCCAACTCCGGAAGAGACATGTTCCCACTCTCACGCTCATAGTCGGCTGCGAAACGCTCCAAATAACCGATAGCCACTGACGGCTCTTGCATCTTCAAATGGATACACTTACTCTCGCATTGCTTTTCCTGCGGACATACCCTGCCACATACAGCAGGCAAGGCAGATGTCTGTTTGAGTACCTTCGCCGCTGCGAGGATTTCCCCACGCTCTATGTTCTTTACAAATGATGGAATATTGATTCCTACCGGACAGCCCTCCATACAGGTAGGATTGGCGCAGTCGAGACATCTCTTTGCCTCTGTCATAGCCATCTCCTTAGTAAGTCCTTTGTTCACTTCCTCGTAACGTGTCGTGATACGGTATGAAGGCGACAACTCCGGCATCTCAACCCTGTCAATGGCGATACGCTGCTTCGGCTTCATCGATGCACGCAACTGCTTGCGCCATACAGCATCTCTGTCAGTAAGTACATCTAATGGCTCATCGGTAGGTACATAATCCACCGTTATAGTCGGTTTGTCCTCCTCTTGCTTGCTCTCCGTTTCAGAAGAAACACCAAGATGTTTCTCATATTTCTCCATTTCCTCTTTCTCTGCCTGCTTAAATGTGCCCATACGCCTGAACATCTCATCCCAGTCAACCAATGAGCCATCAAACTCCGGTCCGTCGATGCACACAAACTTTGTCTTTCCACCAATAGTGAGGCGGCAAGCTCCGCACATTCCCGTTCCGTCAACCATGATAGTGTTGAGCGAAACTTCGCATGGGATATTGTACTTATGTGCCAGCAGATAACTGAACTTCATCATTATAGGAGGACCAATGGCAAACACCTTATCTATATGTTCCTGCTGGATGAACTTCTCAATACCTACCGTTACTACACCCTTCTCTCCGTAAGAGCCGTCATCGGTCATAATAATCAGTTCATCACTGTTCTCCCTAATATCATCCTCAAGAATTATAAGATCCTTGCTGCGACCGGCAATAACAGAAAGTACTCTGTTGCCTGCCGCTTTCAGGGCTTTTATAATAGGTAACGTAGGTGCTGCTCCGACACCACCGCCGGCACATATCACCGTTCCGTAGTTCTCAATCCGTGTAGGATTGCCCAACGGCCCTACCACATCGGTGAGGTGATCACCTACATTCAGCTCGCACAACTTTGTGGAAGTAAGTCCCACCTTCTGCGCCACCAATGTGATTGTCCCCTTATCGGTATCTGCATTGGCTATCGTCAAAGGCATTCGCTCTCCTTTCGCTCCTACCCTTATGATTACGAAATTGCCAGCCTTGCGACTTTTTGCAATCAACGGTGCCTCGACCTCAAAGAGGAATACTTTTTCAGAAAACTGTTTTTTGCGAATAATCTTATTCATTGTTGTTTTATAGTTATAGTCAAGGTTACAAGTATTTCATTCCTAAAAATTCTTATCATCAAGCATCTCGAAATTGCAATATGGAACAAGTGCCTTCGGTACTCTGATACCTTCCGGCGTCTGGTTGTTCTCTATTATCGTAGCTACTATACGTGGCAGGGCGAGTGCTGAACCGTTGAGCGTATGACACAGCTCTATCTTTTTCGTGTCCGCATGACGGAAACGACACTTCAGACGGTTTGCCTGATAACTCTCGAAATTACTTACCGACGATACCTCAAGCCACTTCTTCTGCGCTGCACAGAACACCTCAAAGTCGTAACAGATAGCTGATGTGAAACTCATATCACCACCACAAAGACGGAGTATGCGGTAAGGCAATTCCAACTTTTGGCACAGTCCTTCCACATGGGTGAGCATCTCGTTCAATGACTCGTAAGAGTGCTCCGGCTTGTCGATACGTACTATCTCCACCTTGTCAAACTGGTGCAGCCTGTTAAGTCCTCTAACATCCTTGCCGTATGAGCCAGCCTCCCTACGGAAACAGCCTGAATATGCACAACGCTTGATAGGCAGATCTTTCTCATCCAAAATCACGTCACGGAAAATATTTGTTACAGGAACTTCCGCCGTCGGGATAAGATAGAGGTTATCAACATTACAATGGTACATCTGTCCTTCCTTGTCAGGCAACTGTCCAGTACCGTATCCTGAAGCCTCGTTAACAACGTATGGCGGCTGCACCTCAAGGTATCCGCTCTTACGCGCTTCCTCAAGGAAGAAAGCCTCAAGTGCTCGCTGCAAACGTGCCATCTTACCGATATAAACTGGGAAACCTGCTCCCGTAATCTTCACTCCGAGGTCAAAATCTATAAGATTGAATTTCTTGCACAAGTCCCAGTGACAAAGCGCATCTTCTGGCAAATCCGGTACTTTACCGCCCATCTTCACCACCACATTGTCTGCCGCATCCTTTCCTTCCGGTACATCATCATTAGGAATGTTCGGAATGGTACAGAGCAAATCGATGAGTGATTTCTGTATATCGTTGAGCTCGGTCTCCAACACCTTACCCGTATCTTTCAGTTTTCCTACGTTTTCCTTTGCTGCACTTGCC
>JAJQAR010000046.1 GCA_021203705.1 Prevotella sp.
ATAAAATAAAAAACAACATAAATGCATTTCAAATGGAACTACAAAACACCAACATCCGAGCAAAAAAAGGCGGCTGAAGAATTAGGAGCCAAGTTGGGAATCAGTCCCCTATTGGCAAATATTCTCATTCAGCGAGACATTACTACTGAATCCGCTGCCAAACGGTTCTTCCGACCCCAATTGAGCGATTTGATAAACCCATTCCTGATGAAGGATATGTATGTGGCTGTTGACAGGCTCAATGACGCGATGGGGCGAAAAGAGCGAATAATGGTGTATGGTGATTATGACGTTGACGGTTGTACTGCCGTTGCGCTCGTGTACAAGTTTCTGCAGCAGTTCTATTCAAATGTAGACTATTATATCCCTGACCGATATGATGAGGGATATGGTGTAAGCTATAAGGGAATAGACTATGCTCATGAGACAGGTGTGAAATTGATAATAATCCTCGACTGCGGAATAAAGGCGGTTAATGAAATTGAATATGCAAAAAAACTTGGCATAGATTTCATTATTTGCGACCATCATGTCCCTGACGAGGAAGTGCCGCCTGCCGTTGCTGTGTTAAATCCAAAAAGGAGTGATGACACATATCCTTTCAAGCATCTTTCCGGTTGTGGTGTAGGGTTTAAGTTCATGCAGGCGTTTGCAAAGAACAATGGGATATCATTTTCCCGTTTAATACCATTACTTGATTTCTGTGCTGTCAGCATTGCCGCTGATATTGTTCCTGTTATTGATGAGAACCGCATATTAGCATATTATGGTTTGAGGCAGCTCAACCAAAACCCGAATGTAGGTTTAAAAGCCATAATAGATATATGCGGACTTAACGGCAGGACGATTACTATGAGCGACATAGTGTTCAAGATAGGTCCACGTATAAATGCGTCAGGAAGGATGGAGAATGGTAGGGAGAGTGTCGACTTGCTTGTGGAGAAGGATTTCATCAGTGCGTTGAATGAGGCAAAGCATATAAACGAATATAATGAGCAGCGCAAAGATATAGACAAGCAGATGACTGAGGAGGCCAACCAGATAGTGGCGCGGATAGAGAGTCAGAAGCGTCATTCGAGTATCGTGCTATATGACGAGAATTGGAAGAAGGGAGTTATCGGTATTGTTGCCTCACGCCTTACGGAGATATATTTTCGTCCTACAATAGTACTGACGCGTGAGGAAGACCTCGCCACTGGTTCTGCACGCAGCATAACAGGCTTTGATGTTTATTCTGCCATAAAGAGTTGCCGGGACATGTTGCTGAGTTTCGGGGGGCATACATACGCCACAGGTCTGACGCTGAAATGGAAGGACGTGCCAGAGTTCAGAAGACGATTCCAGAAATATGTCGAAGATCATATAAAGCCAGAACAGACAGAGGCAATACTCGATATTGATGCGATAGTCAATTTCAAGGACATAACACACAAGTTACATTCTGACGTTAAGAAATTCGGTCCTTTCGGTCCGATGAATCCCAAACCGGTATTCTGCACAATGGATGTCTATGACTTCGGTACGAGCAAAGTTGTTGGCAGGGAACAGGAACATATCAAATTGGAGCTTGTTGACTCGAAGTCTAACAACGTGATGAATGGTATCGCTTTCGGACAGAGCGGTGCGGCACGATATATCAAGTCGAAACGCAGTTTTGATATCGCGTATACTTTGGAAGACAATGTTTATAAGCATAATGACGTGCAACTGCAAATAGAGGACATCCGCCCTACTGAGGGAGAGGAGGATTGATATGTACAAGCCTGATGACATGTTGAAAAAGATACTCCAAGAGTATTGGGGGTATGAGGACTTTCGTGGTATTCAGAGGGAGATTATCGAAAGTATCTATTCCGGGCGTGATACGTTAGGGCTTATGCCTACTGGCGGAGGAAAGTCAATCACGTTCCAAGTGCCGGCATTGGCGAAAAAAGGAACATGTCTTGTTATTACACCGTTGGTCGCCTTGATGAAGGATCAGGTTGCCAACTTGCGTTTGCATGGAATACAAGCAGCTGCCATACACAGTGGTATGTCGCATGCAGACATTCTTACTACACTTGAGAATGCTGTTTTCGGTGGCGTGAAGATATTATATGTGTCACCGGAACGACTGTCATCAGAACTTTTTCTAAAGAAGCTCGAACATACAGACGTGAGTTTCATCACTGTCGATGAGGCACACTGTATCAGTCAGTGGGGTTATGATTTCCGTCCGTCATACCTTAAAATAAGTGACATAAGGAAAATCAAGCCCAATGCGCCGATTCTTGCCCTTACAGCGACAGCTACAACGAGAGTGATAGACGACATACAGGTACGTCTTGGCTTCAAGGAAAAAAACGTGTTCCGCATGAGTTATGAGCGCAAGAACCTTGCGTATGTGGTGAGGAAATCACTCGACAAGCAGGAAGAGGTGTTGCGCATACTGAAATCGGTGAATGGGTCTGCGATAATATATGTAAGAAGCAGGCGACGCTCACGGGAAATATCAGAGTTGCTCAATGACAATAATGTGAGTGCCACATACTACAACGCCGGTCTGGAGGATGCTGCAAGGGACGAGCGACAGAATCAGTGGCATGCTGGCAAGATAAGAGTTATGGTAGCTACGAATGCTTTCGGTATGGGTATTGACAAACCTGATGTGCGTATTGTTATCCATTTAGACTGTCCCGACTCTTTGGAGGCATATTTTCAGGAGGCAGGGCGTGCAGGTCGTGATGGCAAGAAGTCGTATGCCATAATGCTTTACAACGATAACGATAGAAGTAAATTAGAGCGCAGGGTAGCAGAAAATTATCCTGAAAAGGAATATATACGGCAGGTTTATGAGCATTTGGCTTATTTTTACCAAATTGGTATGGGCAGTGGTGCAGGGTGTAGGTTTGAGTTCAACATAGACAGGGTTTGTCAGACGTTTAAGCAATTCCCAATACAGGTCAACTCATCGCTTAATATTCTCTCACAGGCTGGTTACATCCAATATGAGGATGAGTCAGAAAACTGGGCACGGATAAAAATGTTGCTTAC
>JAJQAR010000190.1 GCA_021203705.1 Prevotella sp.
TTGGATGTCGTGTAGGGGATTTATACAAACTTACAAAAGACAATATAGTTAATGGAGCATTGGAATACATTCAACAAAAGACCCGCAATCATAATCCCCGTACGATACGAGTGCCGTTGAATAGTACTGCAAAAAAAATATTGGAGCGTTATGATGACTACGAGGGGGAACATCTGTTGCCGTTTATTTCGGAACAAAAATATAATCAAGCCATCAAAGAGGCTTTCAAATTAGCGGGGCTTGACAGACTCGTTACTATGTTGAACCCACTCACACGTCAGCCCGAACAACATCATTTGTATGAAGTTGCCACAACACATACGGCGCGCAAGACATTTATAGGAAACATTTATAAACAAGTGAAAGACCCGGATCTTGTCTCTTCTCTCTCCGGACATAAAGAGGGTAGCAAAGCTTTCAGACGTTATAGAGAAATAGACGAGGAGATGAAGAAAGATCTTGTACATTTGCTGGACTAAAAGGAAGTAGTTATGGCTCGGGAATAATACGACCAATTCAAGGCAGAGATAAAGGAGTGGCTTGATAATAATCCGGACGAATATGATGAATTTGTAGCGGAGCTTAACGATAAATCATCAACAGGCTTACTCAAGATATTCAAGTTAGGATTAAAAACAGCACCTCAACTAATGAAACGATATAAGTCGGCGTGTCATGGAGATATCGTTGAAGAGCAACGACTTCAAAGTTGTATGGCGGATGTAAATACTGCTCAGATCTTAATAGACGAATTCCACATGGTAAAGAAAGATTCCGTTGTTCCCGCCATGTTGGCTTGGCTCTATTTTGGACAGAGCTATGAGACTATGGTTATTCAGTTGGAAAATGAGATGCACAATCCGACGAACAACTTTATAGAGAAGAAAATTGCTGCCATAACAATCAAACTCGTGATAAACAGTAGTGTCCGCAATAAAATGCGTACAAAGGTTGATTGGGAAAATTTTTATCGCCAAAAGAAAAGTATTTAGTAAAATCGTTTTATAGAGGATTGTATTGCCGAACTGTAAACCGCATGTAGCACGGATGAACAAACTATACCGGAAGAAGGACAATCACCGCATAGATTGCGCGATTATTTTCTTCACGACGAAGACATATTATTAGAAAGGATAAAGTCAAGGGTACTAACTCAACACACCGGTGCCGACTTGGCCCGGTTGTATCTTGCATTACAGGAAGAAAGAGTATTGGACGGTTGTGATGTAACTACATTTCACAGACTTCTTTCGCAGGAACTGCCCGATTGTGATATGAAAAGCGTACGTAATCTCCAAATCTCCATTAAAAAGCTGAATGATACTACAATACGGGGAAGAATAAAGGATTTCGGAGTGGAACGGGCAAATATCGACGAATGGCGCACCTATCTTATGAAAACAAATAATCAATAAGTACAAAATATAATCAATCTCAAAAAGAACCGGCTTTATGAATACGAACATAACGATTACAGACGGCGACTATAAGAAGTGGGTAAAAGATTTGGCTCTGCGATACAGGAGAAGCCAAATTAAGGCAGCCGTAAAGATTAATACCGAACAGCTATGGTATAACTGGCGGCTCGGCAAAGACATCGTCGAGATGAATGTCGAACAACGCTGGGGCGAGCGTGTCATCGGGCAATTAAGCAACGATTTGCGAGAGGCATTGCCCGGCGTTCAAGGTCTGTCGAAGAGCAATATCTATTACTGCAAGAAGTTTTATCTATTATATAACGGCGAACCTCAAATATTCCAACAACTTGTTGGAAAGACTGACGCAGATGAAGTTTTCCAACAACTTGTTGGAAAATTAGAAATCCCGTGGGGACATCACTGTATTATAATGGATAAAGTGAAAGGGGACGTAAACAAGGCCTTGTTCTACATCTCACAGACTATAGAGAATGGGTGGAGCAGGGCGGTTCTTCTGAACATGATAGGTACAAATCTATATGAACGGCACGGTAAGGCATTGACCAATTTCAAGCACAGCCTGCCGGAAGCGGAGAGCGACCTCGCGCGTGAAATAACAAAAGACCCGTATAACTTTGCATTTGCGGAGATAACGGGAAGATACAACGAAAAGAAATTAAAGGACGCACTGCTGACCAACATTTCCAAATTCCTTATAGAACTCGGAACGGGTTTTGCATACGTGGGAAAAGAATACCGGCTACAAATCGGGGAAACGGAGAACTTCATTGACCTGCTCTTCTACAACATAAAACTGCGTTGTTATGTCGCCATAGAGGTAAAAATAGATAAGTTTGCCTCGCGCGACATAGGACAGCTGGGGACATACGTAACCGCCGTAAATCATATTCTGAGGGAAGAGGGGAAAGATAATCCGACCATCGGCTTGCTTATATGCAAGAGCAAGGATAACACCCTTGCGCAATACGCACTCGAATCAAGCAGCCAGCCGTTGGGAATATCCGAATATGAACTGGAAAGATTTTATCCCGAAAAGGTGGAAGGGACAATCCCTACTATTGCCGAAATAGAAGAATCACTGAAAGATGAAAACACAGGTACGTTCGGTGAAGACTGACATATACTCTCCCGGATTTAATGTCCTTTGATTTCGTTTGTTTCGTTTCGCGTTTCGGCGAAATAATCGGAATATAATACACCAGAATTTCAGTTGAATCAGACTTTATTTTTGCACCATCGTTTCTATGGTAGAGGCGATGGTGCAATCAGTTATAAAAATACCGGAACGGTTGTATCGGATAACATCGGTAGAATATGATTTATTATGACAAATTTGATGAAACTTGTTTCTGAGGGTTCGGCAAATATCAAATTGGAGATTACGTATGAAGACTTACGAAATTTTTCAGATGAACTTATCAGACGCGCAGTAGAAGAGGTTGGAGCAACCGTTCGAGCCGGTAATGAAGAACGTTTACTCAGCCGCGAAGAAGTGAAGGACCTTTGTGGCGTATGCGATGCGACATTGTGGCATTGGAACAAACGTAATTATTTAAAAGCTATTAAGTTGGGCAGTAAAGTAAGAT
>JAJQAR010000200.1 GCA_021203705.1 Prevotella sp.
GCTTGTAATCAGATGAAAGCCTCTTGGCTTCGCTGGTATCGTTATTTCTTTTTGAAAAATCATAATGCAGCTTTTGTTGCCTGTTGCTTTTAATTTTACAGATCATCGAAATTTAATTTCTGTTCCTTTTCTTTTCCACGTTTTTTCCTCTTTTCCTTTTTAGTAGGCTCATTTACAACATTCTCGTTGTTTTCGGGAGCTACGGCTTCTGGTTTATTGTGTGAGGGCGTCTCAACGGGATTATCTTCCTCATCCTTCAATTGGATTGGGTTGTCATCCTCACCAAAGAGTAAATCATCGAGTGCCATGCCAATACTGTCAATGTCGAAAGTGTCCTTAGGACTTGGGATGTATGTGCACGTGTACATGCCTTGGAGAATATCACCGTCTGTAGGCTTGTGGAAATTGCCGTGATATTGCTGGAAATTCGGGTCGTGCATTACGGATTGCAGGAAATAACCGCAAATAGGGAGTGCAGTACGACTGCCCTGTCCGAGTTGCCCTGTGCGGAAGTGTATGCTGCGGTACTCGCCGCCTACCCACGCTCCTACGACAATGTTGGCTGCCACGCCCATGAACCAGGCATCCGAATGGTTGTTGGATGTTCCTGTCTTGCCGCCAAACTCCGTATCTCGCACATCACCGATGTAACCCCATAGGCTCTGTGATGTTCCACCTGGCTCACGCAAGCCGCCAAGCAATAGCTGCTGCATGAAGAACGCACTCTTGTAAGGTATCACCTGCTTTTCCTCTCTTTCTGCCGTATAAATCACTTTACCATCACGGTCAAGTATCTTTGTTACAAGTACAGGCTCTACATGCTTGCCATCGTTTGCCACTGTGCAGTAGGCATTTACCATTTCAAGGAGGTTAACGTCTGATGAGCCGAGTGCGAGGGAAGGCTGTTCGTCAAGTGTGCTCTTTATGCCCATCTGGTAGGCTGTGCGGGCTATGTTCTTTATTCCCATTTCCTGCCCTAAACGCACGGCGATGGAGTTAATACTCTTTGCGAAGGCTGTTTTGAGCGGCATGGAGTCACCCGTGAATATACCATCGGCATTGGTAGGCGACCATGATACCATCTCGTGCTTGTCTGTATCATATACCTGCATGGAGAAAAACTCATCACGACGCTTGTCACAAGGGGTGAGCCCCTGGTTCATTGCCTCGGTATAAACGAACAGTTTGAATGTTGAGCCTGGCTGCCGCATTGCCGTTACTTTGTCGTATTTCCACGAGTTGAAGTCAATATCACCCACCCATGCCTTCACCTCACCTGTCTGCGGCTCCATTGCCACCATAGAACAGTGCATGAAGTGGAGCATGTAGCGGATGGAGTCTAGGGTGCTTATCTCTTTCTCAATCGTTCCGTTTTCATAGTCGAACAGCTTTACCTTGTGCGGTTTGTTGAGGTAATAGTTTATGGAATCCTCATTGTTAGAGAATTTCTGTGAGAGGATTTTGTAATATGGCTGCCGTTTGGCGATGTCCTCCACGAAATGAGGTATCACGTTGTGACTGCGGTCAACCCACGGCTCTTGTCCTGCCCAATGCGCATCGAAGTTGCGCTGCACTTGCTTCATCTGTTTTATAGCCGCTTTCTCGGCATATTCCTGCAAACGGGTGTCGAGGGTGGTGTAAATCTTCAAACCACTGGTGTAGAGGTCATATCCATTGTCGTTGCACCAGTCTTTCAAATAGGTGGCGATAGCCTCACGGAAGTACTTACCCTGTCCGTCATAGTTGCTCTCGACACTGAAATTCAACTTTATAGGGATTACCTTTAGGGAGTCGTATTGTGCCTGTGTGATGTCGTTGTGCGTCATCAGATTGTATAGCACTGTGTTACGACGCTTGATGCAGTTGTCAGGGTTGGAGATTGGATTATAGTAGGTAGTTGCTTTGAGCATGCCGACAAGTACTGCCGCCTGTTCGGTGGTGATGTTTGTAGGTGTGGCATTGAAATAAGTCTTGCATGCCGTCTTTATACCGTAAGAGTTGGAACCGAAGTCGACGGTGTTGGCATACATGGTGAGAATGTCTTTTTTGTCGTAGATCATCTCCAGTTTCGTGGCGATAATCCACTCCTTTGACTTCATTATAAGCATTCTAACGCCAGGGATGTAGCCTAACAAGCCAGTGGAATACTGAGTCCTTACGCGGAACATGTTCTTTGCCAACTGCTGTGTGATGGTGGATGCGCCACGCGCCTCATGGTGCAGGAGCATGTCTTTAGCTACGGCGAACATGCCTGCGAAATCTATTCCGAAATGGGAATAGTAACGCTCGTCCTCTGTGTCTATAAGCGTCTTCCAGAACATCGGATTTACCTCCTCGTAGGTTACAGGCGTGCGGTTCTCGCTGAAATACTTGCCGATAAGAACGCCATCAGCACTGTACAGCTCCGAAGCCTGTGCAGTTGTCGGTTTCTTTATTGAGGAGAAGCCTGGCGACTTACCAAAGAGCCACAGGAAATTGATGTCAACCATAAAGAGGTAAATGAAGAAGATAACGATGAGAGATACTATCACGACACCTGTCTTGAAGTACCATTTTCTGCCATGGTAAAGTCCCTTGTACCAGTTCCAGAATTTCTTCAATACAGTCTTGCACTTTTTCAGGACGATACCAGTGTAGGATTTGAGCTTTTCGTTTTTAGAGGACATGAGAATGATTTTTGTCTGTTATCAGAAACTAACGTTTATTGTTTTGAGGTCGGATGAGAGCGATGACGTGCCTACAAGCAGTTCATACTGTCCTGGCATTACACGCATGGTGTTAGAGGCGGCATCCCAGCACTCAAATGAGGATTGCGGGAAGGCGATTGTCGCTGTTTTTGTCTCACCTGCCTTCAAATCAACTCTTACAAAGCCACGCAAAGTCTTTATCGGACCTTCCGCATCGTTTGGGTTGCGCAGGTATACCTGCACGATTTCCGTACCGTCACAGTTTCCTGTGTTCGTAACATCCATAGTGATTGTTTCGTTATCCGCATTGTATGTCGGTTCACCTATGGAGAATGAAGTGTAACTTAAACCGTAGCCGAATGGGAACAGGGCATCACCCTTGAAATAGCGGTAGGTGCGGTTCGCCATACTGTAATCATCGAATGGAGGCAGTTGACTGTCATCCTTATAGAACGTGATAGGCAATTTGCCACTTGGGTTGTAGTCACCGAAAAGCACATCTGCCACGGCATTGCCACCCTGCTCGCCAGGGTACCATGCCTGAAGGATGGCATCGCAGGTTTCTATTTCTGGTGTCAAAGCAACGGCACTGCCACTGCAATTCACAAAGATTATTTTCTTGCCTGCATTATGCAAGGCTGCAAGCAGTTCACGCTGCACTTGCGGCAGTTCGATACTTGTGCGGTCGCCATTGTCGAAACCAGGTTCTGAGAGTTTGGCCTCCTCACGCTCCAATTCTGGGGATATACCACCGACAAAGATAACTGTGGTGAAGTCTTTTGTGCGTTCTAATACCTCGTTGATAGTAACATCACGCTTTCGTGTGATGTCAAATGATAGGGTTGCTCCATCGGCGAGTTGCATGTAGTCAAGTTGCACGTCATATTTCTTGCCTTCCTTGACCTTGTATTTTTTCTTGTTGAGTTTCAGCTCCTGACTGCGCCAACGGTTGTCTATGGTATCTCCGTTTATGATAAGACGGAAACCATCGTCGTTGGAATAGATGATGTCAAGTTGTTCACTGCGGTCTGCAATGAATGAGCCTCTGAAACTTGCCGTAAAGTCGGTAAGGTTTACACCTGGTGCGAAAACGGTGTTGCCGCCGTTATCGAACTTCAAAGGGGAAGTGTAGTTGCCCGTATATATTGGCTCACCTTCCATTTTCGCATTGTTCCAGAAAGAGCCGCTCATGCCAGCTTTGCCGTTATCATCAGTCAGTTTGGAGAACAAACTCTCGCTTTCGGTCATGGTGGTGATATCACAGCCCTTGACATAATTTACATTTTTGCCGAGTTTGTTGGTTATTCCCTCCAATACGGTTACGGAGTGAGTAGGTTGTCCATAGTAGATACCCCACAGCATTATCGAGTCGGCGGCATTAGGACCCATTATTACGATATTTTCGTCATCTTTGTTGAGAGGCAATAAACCGTTGTTTTTAAGGAGTACCATCTGCTCACGTGCCATTTGCAGAGCAAGCTCTTTATGCTCCTTACTTGCTATCACGCTTTCCGGAATTTTTGTCCAAGGAACAAGTTCATCAGCGTCGAAATCACCAAGCTCAAAACGTCCTTGAAGTAATCTTTTCACACTGACATCAATCTGTTCCTCCGTAATCGCTCCTGCCTTTACCGCTTCGGGGAGAGAAGTGTAGTTGCTGCCGCACTCCACGTCTGTACCGCTTATCACAGCCTTTGCAGAGGCGTCTGCCGCATCTTTTGAGACACCATGGCGGCCTTCAACGAAGAAGTCGCTGATAGCCCCACAGTCGCTGACAACAAGACCTTTAAATCCCCACTCGTCACGCAGGATTTGCTGAAGCAGACGGTTACTGCCGCAACATGGCTCACCTTCGAAACGCTGGTAGGCGCACATCACTTCTTTCACGCCGCCTTCTGTTACCAACGACTTGAAAGCAGGGAGATAAGTCTCCCAAAGATCACGTGGTGAGAGGTTTTCTATATCGAAGAAATGACGAGTTTTTTCCGGTCCGCTATGCACGGCGAAATGCTTTGCACATGCGAACAGCTTATAATATTTACTGTCTGCCGGGCCTTGCAGTCCACGCACCACAGCAAGTCCCATGCGGGAGTTTATATAAGGGTCTTCACCGTAAGTCTCCTGTCCGCGTCCCCAACGGGGGTCACGGAAGATGTTTATGTTTGGTGTCCAGAATGAGAGACCTTGATATCTGCCTAATTTGCCCGTCTTGCGCTGTGCGGTGTTCTTCGCACGCGCCTCATCGCTTATTGCTGTGTATATTTTTTCCAATAGGATATCATCGAATGAAGCAGCCATGCCGATACATGATGGGAATACAGTGCAGAATCCGTTGCGCCCAACACCGTGCAGAGCCTCGCTCCACCAGATAAACTGAGGCACACCAAGACGGTCGATGGGCTTTGATATGTCCATCATTATCTGAGCTTTCTCCTCAAGGGTGAGACGGGAACAGAGGTCGGCAGCACGCTCTTGTGCAGAAAGAGAGGGGTCTTGGAAAGGATATGTTTGTGCAATTGTGGCTATTGCCTTAACAAGCATCGCCACAATTGCCATGATAATCATTCTTTGTCTCATTATTTCACCACGAATTTCTTGCCGTTACTGATGTAAATTCCTTTTGTGAGGGGAGACTTCACCTGCATGCCCTGCAAGTTGTATATCTTGCCGTTGTTCGGGTTGCTTGTGGTGATTTCTTTAATGCTGGCACTAAAGATGTCAGTCCCGCTCAGCATAACACCGCCCTCTACTTCTTTCTCCATGATGTCAGCGACAATAGAGTTCATGTAGTTCTCAAGGTTGGTGTAACCATCATCACCCTTAATGCTGCCGTCGGAAGCATCGTTTTTGTCAAGTCCATTGGCATCTTCCCAGTCATCAGGCATTCCGTCACCGTCGGAATCGAGAGGAGCTTCTTCCGAAGCGAGTTCTGGCCATGGTGACCAGTCATCACTGGCATCGGCAGGCTTTATGTCATCCTGTGAATCAATCATTCCAGGAATTTTCACTGTCGGTCCTGTATACGTTGCCACACCGTTGCGTGTATCGCTTACAATAAGCTCATCCACCAAGTCACGGTGGAGAGAGCAACCGGCGTAGGCAAGAACTTTCTCGTAGGCGTCCTCTGCTGTGTGGGTTGTTACAGCCTCATACTCTATTGGTGTGTCAATTTTCATCGTGTCTTTCGTCTCCTGAGTGTAAGTATAGTCAACGTCACCGTCGTTGCTTGTCTGGTTGTAGATACCGTAAGTCCAGTTGTCATTGGTGACATCGCTGAATTTTGAGTTGACATTGCCGTTGACATAGAATTTGCCCCATACATGCAACATAGGAGCATACGAAGGATATTTTTCGATATATGATGTTGTGCGGACACCGATTTGTGCTATTCTTCTCTGTATTGTCGTGCTTCTCGTCTCAGTGCCTGGTCCCACTTTATAATAGTTGTTCACGATGTTCACATTCATGCCCTCACCTCCGTAGCAGCCGTTGCCTGCCCAGTTGTAGATTACGTTGTTACGGAGATCCATGCGCTCGTCTTCCTGTGTGGTATAGCGCGGACCGAGTCGCGGAGTGCGGGATGTGTGGTCTGCGAGCAGATTGTGATGGTAGGTTGCACCTGTGCCACCCCAGTTGCCACCGTAACCATGTGCGCCTTTTGAGTGACCTGCATTGACAAGGCTTTGCGATACGATACACCACTGCACAGTCTGTTTGCGGTTTCCATAAACAGACAGGCACTCGTCGATACTCCAGCTTACGGAACAGTGGTCAATCATTATGTTCGCCTTATCCATGCCGCCAAGACCGTCACCTTCGTGATCAGCGACGTGTACGTTGCCGAGACGGAAGCGCATAAAACGGATTATGACATTGCTTGCGGATATTGTGAAAGGATAGTCGGCTATGCATATACCGTCACCCGGAGCTGTCTGTCCTGCAATAGTCACAGCACCAGCAGAGAGTTTGAGTTCTGATGTAAGGTGGATAGTACCTGATACGTCAAATACGATAGTGCGTGCACCACTCTTACCTATGGCATAACGAAACGAACCTGGGTCAGATGCATCATCCTCAAGTGTAGTTACGTGATAGACAGTTCCTCCACGTCCTCCTGTAACGTATCTACCGAAGCCCTCAGCACCAGGAAACGCCAAAGTCTCGGTTGTTTGTGCGTTTGCGCTATTAGTCAAAAATGTTACTGCGATTAGCAGAATAGTTTGCAATAAACGGTTTGTTTTGAACATGATTTTTAAAGGGTTAAAAGGTAAAAATTTTAAATGCTACTTTATTTTAATCATGCAAAGATAAAATTTTTTCTTTAAATAAAGAATTTTATTTTGGTTTTATGTTTAATGTAAAAAAATGTATGTAGGATATGGTGCGGAATAATTAAAAAATATTACAGTCTTTGCACGTTCTCTTGAATTTTTATTAATTTTGTACCGTTTTTAATGTCATGATTGTTACTGTCGTTGCAAAGGTATCATGATAAGGTATTTATAAACACAAAAATATAAAGACATATTATGGAAAAGAAACATTTGGCGGTTGGTACACTCCTGCAAGGTGGAACGTATAAATATAAGATAGTACGTTTATTAAACAGGGACGGTTTCAGTTGCACGTATGAGGCTCTTGATACAAAGTTTGATTCACATTTCGTGATAAAGGAGTTCTTTATAAATGAATATTGCAACCGTGATGAAAATAGCGGCAGGGTTAGCATTGCTGTGCAGTCGAAAGCTGGCATTGTAGATAAGTTAAGGAGAAATTTCATCGATGAGGCAAAGGCGATAGTAAAGATGCGCAATGCCCATATATTCCTTGTGACAGATATTTTTGAGGAGAACGGCACAGCTTATTATGCAACGAATCTCATAGAGGGTAAGTCGCTGCATGATAAGGTGAAATCTCAAGGTCTGTCAGAACAGGTGGCATTGAAATACATCCGTCAGGTGGCAGATGCTTTGCGCTGTGTCCATTCTTTCAACCGTCTGCATCTTGATGTCAAACCGGAAAATATAATTGTGGATGCCAACGATAATGCGATTCTTATTAATTTCAGCGCATCAAAGCATTTTGACGATGAAACGGGCGAGAACACGTCATTATTATCGGACATAAACAGCAAGGGCTACGCCCCTGTGGAGCAACTGAATGCAAGTTTCAAGGAGTTAAGTCCTGCTACGGATATCTATGCTCTTGGTGCCACTCTCTATACATTGCTCACAGGCATCACCCCTCCTGATGCCGCCAGTCTTTCGAGAAAGGAGAGTACCCTGCAACCATTGCCTGACTCAATATCTCAACAGACATGCAATGCAGTTGGTGCGGCAATGCAGTTGGAATATGAAAACCGCCCACAAAGCATAGAGGAGTTTCTGAAAATACTCGATAATGGTGGTATAGTTGAGCCACCAAAGCCGCCTGTTATACCTGGACCGCATGATAAGTCTGGGCAGAATGTTAAGCCAGAGCCTCCTGTTACACATGAAGAAAAACATGATGTAAAAGTAAATAAATCTCCTGTAAAAATAGTTGCCCTTATCGCAGCTTTCATAGTTTTAGTTATATGTATATTATTGGCAACGCATGATTGGGGAAAAGAAAAACCAGAAATTGCGAAGGAAGAAGAAACAGTTGTGGATACAATTGCACAAGGGGAAGATGGAATAGAGGAAGAATTAATATCTCATGATGATATTCCATCTGCACTTGATTCAACAGATGAAAAAGAGAAAAGTGAAACGGTTTATAATTCAGATAAACCGTTAGAGAAAAAAGAAGGAACAAAGGAGAAAAATGAAGTAGCTGATAATAAAAAAGAAATAACCAATAATAAAAAAGAGACCAATAATAAAAAAGAGACAAATGATAAAAAAGAGACAAATGATAAAAAAGAGACCAATGATAAATCTTCTGATACTAATGTTAATTCGCAGTCATCCACAGAAAATTTGTCTGATTTTGAAAAATTAAAGCAAAAGGCGGAACAAGGCGATGCAGATGCTCAAAATAGATTGGGGGTTAAGTATCAAGATGGTAAAGGCGTATCACAAAGTTATCCTGAAGCTGTCAAGTGGTATAGGAAAGCGGCAGAGCAGGGAAATACAAATGCGCAAAATAACTTGGGTTATATGTATGCGAAAGGAGAGGGCGTATCACAAAGATACCAGG
>JAJQAR010000045.1 GCA_021203705.1 Prevotella sp.
AGAGAGTGGGATTAGGATAATATTTTATAATTTTGCAATTGAAAACGGTGATAAGTATAAGTGCATGTGCCTTTTTGAAGAAGGGGGGATTGTATGTAATTAGCTGATATTACCGTTTTTAGGTATAGGAAAATGGCAAAAAGTATATTATATTTCGCTTTATTGTGTAGTCTCTTTTTCATGGGATGTGGCAATGGTTCACAGAGACAGCAGGATACGGAAGAGGACAACAACGCAGAGGCTATGCTTGAGGGCATTTGGATTGATGCCAATGAGGGAGATGTCTCTTTTCGTGTAAAGGGAGATACAATCTATTATCCCGACTCGATTAGTAGGGCGGTAGGTTTCCGGATTATGAATGATACGTTGGTGTTGTTGGGTAATAACGTATCGAAATACAAGATTATTCGTCAGGAAGAGGATGTTTTTGAGTTTGAGAATGGCAACGGTGATATTATTAAATTGGTAAAGAGTGAGAATCCGAGTGATTCTCTGCTGTTCATCCATGAAAATTCGATAGTAATCAATCAGAACACGTTGATAAAGAGAGATACTGTTGTCAACTATGTTGATAAGAGGTATCACTGCTATGTACAGGTAAATCCAACGTCTTATCAGGTTTACAAGTCATCTTTCAATGATGATGGTCTTGAGGTTGAGAATGTATATTACGACAACATTGTTCATATCAGTATTTATTCAGGAGCGAATGGTATTTTTTCAAAAGATTTCAGGAAGAAGGACTTTTCATACGCTGTCCCTGAGCAGATGATTGACCAGTGTATATTGAGTGATATAGTTCTTGATAAACTTGATGATAAGGGTTTTCTTTATCAGGCGCAGTTGGGAATACCCGACAGTCCCAGTTGTTTTATTGCAAACTTCACCATTTCTTACGACTCTACAATCAAGTATGGAAGTTCAGAATGATACTGATAGGTTATAGAGCTGTTATTTCAACTTGTTTATTCCCTGTTTGCAGATAACATCCTCGTCATTATTATTGTCTTTGATTATGATATTGGCAGTTTTCCCGCCTTTCATATCCATGTTCAGGGCATTTTCTGGGACATAGAATGTTACGTTGTCGAAAAGCACGTTACAGCTGTCGTCAATCTTTATATTATTGTTGGTAGCCTGAATGGTCATGTTCCTTAGCGTGAAACCGTTGGCATCGTTCAAGGTTCTTATTATTTCGTTTGTTTTGACATTGCCGTTTTCAAGGAGCACGTTGGCGCAGGGTATTTCCGGAATGCCGTTGACGGATAATAGTCTGTCGGTGGATTCCACAATGAAATTGCGTATCGTGATGTTTTTCACAGTAGGTGTGAGCGGTGTTATGTCGAGTGGGGGATAGCGGCGTGCAAGTTCACCCATATATTCCGGTGTGCCGAGCAGATCCCATGTAAAAGCCTCACGCATGTCAATAATCCTCACGTTCTCATAGAGTATGTTTTCCGTTGTGCCACCACGGTTGCGCCTTGTCTTGAAGCGGAAACCAGTACGTGTGTTGTTGAACACGCAGTCATGGAGGTAAACATTCTTTATACCCCCTGCCGTCTCGCTGCCGCACGTTATTCCGCCGTGCCCCTCATCAGCCAAACAGTAGCGTATTAGGACATTCTCCGTAGGCTTGTTAACACGCAATCCGTCCTCACAACGTCCTGATTTAAGAGTGAAACAGTCGTCACCGCAACTAAGAGTGGAATATTCTATCAGTACGTTCTTGCATGAGGAGATGTCAATACCATCACCGCTTGGCACATTCACGGAGTTTACGGTTATCCCACGTATTATTACGTTCTCGCAATATACAGGATTGACATTCCATAAAACGCTTCGCTCAAATGTGACGCCCTCCACCAATACATTCTTACAGTTTATCGGAGAGAATGCCTTCGGACGGTAAAAAGTCCTGCCGTCATAGCCATCGCAAATCCTTTCGGCAACAGGCATTGTATAAGGTACGTCGTTCTCCACCACACTGTTTCCGTTGGGCAAAGAGCGCATCGGCGAGTCCATCGGCGGTCCCATAATCACACCTTTACCCGTCAGGGCTATGTTCTTTGCCCCATTAGCATAGATAAACGCCCCAGCCCCCATAATCTCTATCCCCTCATGGCGGGTGAACACGGCAGGCTGATAATCGTCTATATTATCTGAAAACTCGATTATTGCCCCGCTCTCCAATTGCAGGTTGATATTGCTTTTCAAAGTTATCCTGCCCGACTTCCAATTACCGGCAGGCACGACTACCGTTCCGCCGCCTTTCTTTGACAGTTCAGAGATTATTTCATTTATTGCAGGGGTTATTTTCCCTTCTTCCGATATATCACTTGTTGAGATTGTCGCCTGACGGTCAGGGAATTTCGGACGTGTCAGCTTATTCATCTTAAATGGAGCCTCATGCACAGGTATTATGTCTGCTGTCATGGCTTTCGCCCCGACCTCATTTCTCGTGGGTATGGTATTGGAAATGTTTTCTTCTGCATGGATAGAGCAGCAGAACAACAACGATAAGGGCAGCAAAAACTTACTATAACTTTTCATAGTATATCTTTTAGGTGTTGATAAAACAAAAAGGCATCCTTATTGCTTATAGGAATGCCTTAATATGGTAGTGGAGCTGGAGGGATTCGAACCCTCGTCCAAACAGGGAAACCATACGCTTTCTACATGCTTATTCCAGACTTGATTTTCGTATTGCGGCAAGACCCGGACCACCAACCGCAATCTTATCTCCTAAAAATTCATCACACGCACGGAGAAAGCGAGCGACTAATCCCGATTTACCAGCACCGCATAACCAGACCACTTCGGAATAACAGTTTCTGAGCGATGTCCCGTCCTACCGCCTTGCAGCAGGATTAAGCCATATCTACTATCCTTCGATTAGGCAGCGAGAGCGTAATTATTTGCGCCAAATAAATTTGTGACCATCAAGATTATGGAGCCGACAGACACTGCTCCGCATGCTTACGTACCATTCCAACCCGCTGTCAAATCCAGTCAACCCCAGAC
>JAJQAR010000014.1 GCA_021203705.1 Prevotella sp.
GAAAGTGACCACACTAAGATCTTAATACTAATGGGTTGAACTTCTAATATTTCATGTAGGGATAAAAGATGCCACCAATTAGCTCAGTACTTAGAGAACATTACTAAGGATTATGAAATTCAGGGAAGAACAAGAAGAAGAAAGAAGAAATAAGAAAAAAAGTGAAAAATTTGTGGGATAAATGTAAAATCATTACATTTGCATTTGCAAAAAATTTTGCGGTTGGATGATAGGATGGAAAAATCATCAAAAAACCGCGTAGTAATGCGCCGTTGGCGCAAGGTAAGAGATAGAAACAAGAAATACACAGATAGATGAGACAACTGAAAATCACCAAATCAATTACGAATAGAGAGAGCGATTCCTTGGATAAATATCTACAGGAGATCGGTCATGAGGAGCTTATCAGTGTTGAGGAAGAGGTGGAATTGGCTCAGCGGATAAGGCAGGGGGACAGGAAGGCCCTTGAGAAGTTGACGAAGGCGAACCTGCGGTTTGTCGTGTCCGTTGCGAAACAATATCAGAACCAAGGGTTAAGTCTGCCAGACCTTATCAACGAGGGGAACCTCGGATTGATAAAAGCCGCTGAGAAGTTTGACGAGACGCGAGGCTTCAAGTTCATCTCGTACGCTGTGTGGTGGATACGCCAGAGCATATTGCAGGCGATAGCGGAGCAGAGCAGGATAGTGAGGTTGCCGTTGAACCAGGTGGGGTCGGTGAACAAGATAAACCGAGTATTGAACAAATTCGAGCAGGAGAACGAGCGTCGTCCGAGCATAGAGGAGATAGCTGACAAGGTGGATTTGCCTCAGGATAAGATAGAGGAGGCGATGAAGGTTAACGGTAGGCATATCTCTGTTGATGCGCCATTTTCAGACAGTGAGGACAACAGTCTTTTGGACATATTGCCGAACAACGATTCGCCGATGGCAGACAAGAAATTAGTTTTAGAGTCGTTGCGAGAGGAGATCAACCGTGCGTTGCAGACGTTGAATGAGCGAGAGCGTAACATCATAGAGGCCTTTTTCGGTATCAACCAGCCGGAAATGACACTTGAGGAGATAGGAGTTAGATACGGTTTGACGCGCGAGCGTGTAAGGCAGATCAAGGAGAAGGCGATACGTCGTTTGCGCCAGGGCACGAAGAACAAGTTGTTGAAGTCGTATTTGGGACAATAAAAGAGGAAAATGAGAGTACAAAGATATTTTGCTATTGCCGTTGCCTTGATTATGGCAGCGAGTTTCACTGAGTTGTCAGCAAAGGAGAGGTATGTGGCGAACCAGGCGTATGTTTTCGGTTTTGCCATATCATTCACGGATTCGACGGTATACCTTACTGAGATACAGCAAATGGACAGTTTGTGGATTGAGAGCAAGACGTACATGCTCGACCGCGACAACTATTCATACCAGTTGAAGAACTATCTCGTAAATCAGGGGCAACAGCATCGCACGTGTATGATGTTCTTCGCCGTAAAACGCAAGGACATCGACAAGAAATATGAGAAAATAAAGAAGAAATACATCACGAAAGGGCATTATTATGTGTCGTATCTAAGTGAGAGCGATTTCCAGTTCCAGCCGATAGCAATAGATGAGTATTTGCTCAAAACGGCAAAAGAGGAGAAAGGGAAGAAAGAGAAGAAGCCGAAAGGGGATAGACCTCCAATGGGTGGTGGACCTGGTGGACCTGGTGGTCCTGGAGGACAAGGTGGACCAGGTGGTGGTCCTGGTGGTGGAATGCCGCCGGGAGGAATGATGCCGAGGTGATGATATACTAAAAAATCCCGCGATTGCGGGATTTTTTATTGCTTTACTACTTTCTTGCCATTTACGATGTATATGCCTTTGTGGGTGATTTCGTTGACTTTCATGCCCTGAAGGTTGTAGATTACGTCTTTACCAGTACCATTTTCGGTGGCGGATTCTGAGTCATTGACTTCAATTGATTCTATGCCTGTTGCATTTGCATCAAGTGGATAGAATGCCTTGACAGGGGAACTACTGTTACTTTCTAATGCGAGCCATGCAAGTTTTACACCTTTCTCGTAAGTTGTTTCAGTAGTAGGGATAATTGGGAATGCTCCTCCGTCCTCAGCTCCCCAAAAGAAACCGAGCTCCTTGACACCATATTCATTTTTGATATACGAGAGTTTGTAGAATTTGTAGCCAGTTTCTACGCCATCCACATTAGTATTATCTGTTGTTTCCAGATCTACCGTGCCGTGCATCTTGCTGTTTGAGGTACTCACTGTTTCTGCATCAGTTTCATAATTGTTATTAAAGGTTTCGCAAGGATATGATTCGTCTCCTGACTCTCTTTTTATCAATACGGAACTTCCGGCGGGAACAACCTTATTTGTATTTTTCCAGGTTATAGAGAGTTCACCTGTATCATCATCTGCACCAGTAATTATGCCGTATTTCCAGTCATCTGGCAATGTATAGGAATAAGGACTGTAGTGGGTTACATATCCCTCTGCCGTAGTTATATCTATCGTTACCGTTTTTTCACGCATAAAAGGAATTTCACTTGATACGCCATTTGATATACTATTCCAATATGCTTTTGTAGGTACTGTTGCGCCATATTCATTATTGTTGGTGTAGAATCGTGCACCATCTTCTGGAACAACCAAGAAACAATTTGTTGGTACACCTCCAAATGAAGATCCCTTTGCTTCAGCAGCACCATTTTTTTCAAGGTCATCAAGACTACGATCTTCATATACAGTTTCCAAACTCGAACAATTACGAAAAGCTGACGTTCCAATGGAATTCACACTGCCAGGTATATGAATTTCGGTAAGACTTGAACAAGTCTGAAAAGCATAATCACCAATTTCTTCCAACATATTGGGGAAAGATATTGCTTCAAGGGCTTCACAATCATTAAATGTATATTCTTCTATTTCTTTTAGTTGAGAATTTTCCAAATTTTTCACTTTTGTTATCGCCTTACAACCATCGAAAGCATGTTTTCCTATGCTTTCCAGAGTGCTTGGTATTTGTATATCC
>JAJQAR010000195.1 GCA_021203705.1 Prevotella sp.
ATTGTGCGGTTTAAATTATATCGTAAAAAGTTGTTCTTAAAACTGTGTTATTTTCTTTAACTCAAAATTAACACGACAAACAGTTGTGATGTTGGAAATATTTCGTAATTTCGCAAATAATACATGTTTTAAGAACAAAACAGTCTAAACAGGATTTAAGGAGGATGATATTATGGCAAGGGAAAAAAAGGCAGGCAAGTATCTTACCAAAAAGAAAATGGTGCTTATGGTGCAGGATTTCTTCATGCACAACCCCGGCAGGACTTTTAGTTTAAAGCAGATATTCAAGAGTCTCAAGCTCAACACGCATCCGGCAAAGATGTTGGCTGTGGAGACTATCGACGAGATGGCGTGGGACGACTTCCTCAGTAAGGTTAGCGACAGTTCGTATAAGTTGAATATGAAAGGTCAGGTGCAGGAGGGCAAGTTTATCAGGAAAGCCAACGGCAAGAACAGTTTTATTCCCGATGATGGGGGCAAGCCTGTATTCGTGGCTGAGCGCAACTCCCTTTTTGCTCTTACCGGCGATAGGGTGAGGGTAACATATATGGCACGTCGTGTCAACCATATCAAGGAGGCTATGGTTACGGAGATTTTGGAAAGGGCTCACGACACGTTTGTAGGGAAGTTGCGTGTGGAGAAGGCATTCGCATTCCTCGTTTGTGATGGTGATATCTTCTCTCACGATATAATAATACCGAAGAACAAGCTCAAGGGCGGTGCCACTGGTGACAAGGCAGTGGTGAAGGTAAAGACATGGCCCTCAGAGGAGAACAAGAATATCATTGGAGAGGTGATAGACGTGCTCGGAAAGTCGGGCAACAACGATGTGGAGATGCACTCCATCCTTGCCCAATACGGTCTGCCTTACAAATACCCGCAGAAGGTAGAGGAGGCTGCCAACCAGATAACGGGAGATATTACGGAGCAGGACTATAAGGAGCGAGAGGATTTCCGTGATGTTACCACATTCACTATTGATCCGAAAGATGCGAAGGATTTTGATGATGCCTTGTCTATACGTGAGCTTGGCAATAACCTTTGGGAGGTGGGTGTGCATATCGCCGATGTGTCGCATTATGTTACAGAAGGCTCGATAATTGACAAAGAAGCACAGAGACGCGCCACCAGCGTATATCTTGTTGACCGTACCGTGCCGATGTTGCCTGAACGTCTTTGCAATTTTGTATGCTCACTGCGCCCTGATGAGGAAAAACTTACATATAGCACTATCTTCGACATGGATGCTGATGGCAACGTGAAGAAATGGAGATTGGTACATACAGTGATAAAGAGCAACCGACGCTTCGCTTACGAGGAGGTGCAGCAGATATTAGAGCAGAACGGTGTCGTTGATGGTACCGGTGAGCCGGCTCCCGCTCCGGGCAGAGAGGGATACAAAGGGGAGTATGCCAAGGAGCTGATCACTCTCGACAGGATTGCCAAGAAGCTCCGTGCAGCAAGGTTCCGTGGTGGTGCTGTTAAGTTCGACCGTGAGGAGTTGCGTTTTGATATTGATGAGAAAGGAAAACCTATAAGGTGCTATTATAAGAAGGCTAAGGATGCCAATAAGTTGGTTGAGGAGTTCATGCTCCTTGCCAACAGAAGTGTTGCCGAGAGCATCGGTAAGGTGAAGAAAGGAGAGAAGGCGAAGACGTTGCCTTACCGAATACACGATCAGCCAGACCCTGCCAAGTTGGAGACGTTGCGTGAGTTCGTGATGAAATTCGGCTATCGCCTTAAAACCGACGGTACGAGGAGCGAAATATCGAGAAGTCTCAACAAGTTGATGGACAGTTGTGACGGCAAGAACGAGCAGAAGGTTATAGAGAGTGTTGCCTTGCGTGCCATGATGAAAGCTAAGTACAGCATTTACAACATCGGGCATTACGGTTTGGCATTCCAGTATTACACCCATTTCACCAGTCCTATCCGTCGTTATCCCGACACTATGGTGCACCGTCTATTGACACGTTACCAGAACGGTGGGCGCAGCGGTAACAAGGAATACTATGAGGAGCTCTGCGAACATTCGAGCGACATGGAAGTTACGGCACAGAATGCGGAGCGTGATTCTATAAAATATAAGATGGTGGAGTTTATGGGAGATAAGATAGGGAATGTGTATAGCGCCCATATCAGCGGTCTCACGTCTTACGGTATCTACTGTGAGATTGACGAGAACCACTGCGAGGGCATGGTGCCGCTCTTTGATCTTGATGATGACTATTACGACTTCGATGAGCGCAACTATTGTCTGAAAGGTCGCCGTACCCACCACAGATACCAGCTTGGTGACCCTATTATGATAAAGGTGGCAAGTGCCAACTTAGAGAAGAAACAACTTAACTTTACAATTGAAAATTGAGAATTGACAATTCATCGCAGCTGTCATCCACGTTAAGCGGATAAGCCTAATTGTCAATTCTCAATTATTTATTAAGTTTCCAGACGCAGCCATCTTTCGTGTCTTTGACCTCAAAGCCGGCATCGCTCAATGCGTTGCGTATCTGGTCGCTTGTCGCCCAGTCTTTTTCCGCCTTTGCCTTTGCACGGAGTGCGAGAACCATGTCAACCACTTTGCCGTATGCCTCCTCACGCGCACTGTTGTTGCCGCCCTTTTCCTCTTTCAGACCGAGGATGTCGAAGGCGAAAAGGCGCATGGTTGAGGTGAGCTCCTGCAAGTCGTCTGCCGATATCGTACCTTTATGGTCGATGATGATATTTATCTGGCGGCAGGCATCAAACAGGTTGCTGATTACCGTTGGTGTCTGCAAGTCATCGTTCATCGCATCGTAGCACTTCTGGCGCAATGTCTTGACGAGTTTTGACGTATTCTCGTCGCTTGTCTTTGACGGCCGTATGCGGTTGATGTCTGCAATGCCGTTCATCAGGCGTTCCAATCCCTTCTCACTCGCTTGCAGGGCCTCGTTGGAGAAGTCAACTGTTCCACGATAGTGGGCTGAAAGGATGAAGAAACGGATAGCCATCGGTGAGTATGCCTGTTCAAGCAGTTTATGACTGCCGTTGAAAAATTCCTCAAGAGTGATGAAATTGCCCAACGACTTGCCCATCTTCTGTCCGTTGATGGTTATCATATTGTTGTGCATCCAGTATTTCACCATCTGCTCGCCTTGTGATGCCACTGCCTGTGCTATCTCACATTCATGGTGTGGGAATATCAGGTCCATGCCACCCCCATGAATGTCGAAATGAGCACCTAAATACTTGCGCCCCATTGCCGTACACTCGCAGTGCCAGCCAGGGAAACCGTCGCTCCAAGGGCTGGGCCAGCGCATGATATGTTCGGGTTGCGCTTTCTTCCAGAGAGCGAAATCTGCCTGGTTGTGCTTCTCGCCCACACCTTCCAATTGTCTGCTGGCATCTTTCACATCCTCAAGGTTGCGCCCGGAGAGTATTCCATAGTGGTGGTCCTTGTTGTATTTTGCCGTGTCGAAATAGATACTGCCATTGCTCTCGTATGCGTAACCGTTGCCCAATATCTGACTTACCAATTCCTCCTGCTCTATGATATGTCCAGTAGCGTGAGGCTCTATACTTGGGGGCAGCACGTTGAGGGCATCCATTGCCTCATGATAGCGGTTGGTATAATGCTGCGCTATCTCCATCGGCTCAAGTTGCTCAAGGCGTGCCTTTTTCTGTATCTTGTCATCCCCATCATCTGAATCATGCTCCAAATGTCCCACATCGGTTATGTTCCTTACATAGCGTACCTTATAACCGAGATGTTTGAGGTAACGGAACAATATGTCAAACGTGATTGCCGGGCGTGCATGACCTAAGTGCGGGTCGCCATATACGGTGGGTCCACAGACATACATTCCCACGTTGGGAGCATGAATAGGTTCAAAACGCTCTTTCGTTCTTGTTAAAGTGTTGTAGATAATGAGTCTCTGTTCCATACAAAATCTTTCAAACCCTTCAACTCCAAGTGCTCTGATATTATTTCAGCAGCAGTCGGCGGTTGAAGGGCTTGTTTGAAAAAATTTAAAAGTTAAGGTTGTTTTCCGATGTAAGCGAGGATACCTCCGTCAACATACAGTACATGTCCGTTGACAAAGTCAGATGCGTCGGAAGCGAGGAATACTGCCGGTCCCATCAAGTCCTCTGGCGTACCCCAGCGTGCTGCCGGTGTCTTTGCGATGATGAAACTGTCAAATGGGTGGCGGCTGCCGTCAGCCTGACGCTCACGCAATGGTGCCGTTTGTGGAGTGGCGATGTAGCCCGGACCGATACCGTTGCACTGGATGTTGTGCTCGCCGTACTCTGAACAGATGTTGCGAGTAAGCATCTTTAATCCGCCCTTAGCGGCAGCGTATGCAGATACCGTCTCACGGCCCAGCTCGCTCATCATAGAACAGATGTTGATAATCTTGCCGTGACCTTTCTTTATCATGCCAGGTATCACTGCCTTAGATACGATAAACGGTGCGTTGAGGTCGATGTCAACAACCTGGCGGAACTCCTCAACAGACATTTCAGTCATAGGTATTCTCTTGATGATACCTGCATTGTTTACGAGGATGTCAACAACGCCAAGGTCGTTCTCGATGTCGCTGATCATCTTCTTTACTTCCTCTTCCTTAGTAACGTCGCAGATGTAGCCTTTTGCATCGATACCCTTTGCCTTATAGTCGGCTATTGCCTGGTCCATGTGGTGCTGACCACGACAGTTGAAAGCTATCTTCGCACCAGCCTTGGCGAATGCCTCAGCGATGGCGAAGCCAATTCCGTAAGCCGCTCCCGTTACGAGTGCGACTTTTCCTTCGAGTGAAAATTTGCTTGAAAAAGTATCCATATCTTTATCGTTTTTATGGTATTATCTCAAATCTGTGATTTCAGAGAAGTCCTGATCGCCATAGTCGAGGTTCTCACCGCCCATACCCCAGATAAAGGTGTAGTTGTGGGTAGCTGCCGCACTGTGAATACTCCATTGTGGAGAGAGAACAGCTTGGTCGCCTTTCATCCATATATGGCGTGTCTCGTTGATCTCGCCCATAAAGTGGCATACAGCCTGGTCTTCAGGTACCTCAAAATAGAAGTAAGCCTCCATACGACGACTGTGAACGTGTGCCGGCATAGTGTTCCATACGCTGCCCGGTGCAAGTTCTGTCATACCCATCTGGAGCTGGCAAGAGTCGAGCACCTGTGTTACGATCATCTTGTTGATGTCGCGCTCGTTGCTTGTCTCAAGAGACCCTAAGTGAGCTACTACAGCATTAGCCTTTGTTACCTTTTTGCAAGGATATTCCTTGTGGGCAGTAACGCTGTTGAAATAGAATTTCGCCGGTTTTGAAGCGTCCTTGCTGCTGAAATATACATCACGGTCGCCTCTGCCGATATACAAAGCCTCTTTGTAGCCGAGAGTGAATGTCTCGTCGCCGACTTTCACTGTGCCCTCGCCCTGACCGACATTGTAAACACCAACCTCACGTCTTGTAGTGAAATAGTCTGCCTTCAACGGGTCGATAGCCTCAAGTTTCAGTTCTTCATTCACTGGCATAGCACCACCGACGAGCATTCTGTCGTACATAGAATAAACCATGTTTACCTCATCAGCCGTAAATACTTTCTCGATAAGAAAATCACGACGGATACGTTTCGTGTCATAACTTTTTGCGTCCTCTGGATGAGCCGCATAGCGGATTTCATAATTTGTTTTCATATTATTTATTTTTTAGTTTGAATTTTGTTATTTACCCTTTTACGCTTAATTACGGCAAATTTACGAAAAAAATCCGAAAAAACTACGTGTTTAACAAATAATAAAGGTGATAAAGTTTTATACAAAGAAAAAACCGTACCCGACTGACGAAAAAAGGTACGGTTTTGAATATAAAATTAATTTAATAACGTTGTCCCAGGCGGATTCGAACCACCGCTGACAGAACCAAAAACTGTAGTGCTACCATTACACCATAGGACAATCAGTGCTGCAAAGTTAATGCTTTTTTGCACTATGACCAAATATTTCTTAGAATTTCGGTCTTAAAGCCTTCACTGTAGCTTTATTTCACGCTGATGAGGAAATAATTTTTCTTGCCCTTTTGAATAAGCAGGTACTTGCCATCGATAAGGTCATCGGCAGTAATCATGCGGTCAAAGGCTTGCAGCTTTTCTTTGTTCAATGACACACCACCACCTTGTACGAGTTTCCTCATCTCGCCCTTGCTGGCAAACACTGCTGCACCGAGAGTAAGGAGCTCCACTGCTGGCTGTCCCAACTTGTCTTTGGAGATTTCAAACTGGGGTACGCCTTCGAAGATGTCGAGGAATGTCTGTTCATCGAGTTTCAGCAAACTGTCCTTTGTTGACTTTCCGAAAAGAATGTTTGAAGCCTCAACAGCCATGCCGTAGTCATCTTTGGAATGAACCATCACGGTTACCTCCTCCGCCAATTTGCGTTGCAACACGCGGCGGCCCGCATCTTGCCTGTGCTCCTTCACGAGAGCGTCGATAGTCTCCTTGTCGAGACCTGTGAAAATTTTGATGTAGCGTTCTGCGTCATCATCGCTGACATTGAGCCAAAACTGGTAGAACTTGTATGGAGACGTGCGTTTCGGATCAAGCCAGATATTGCCGCTCTCTGTCTTGCCGAATTTCTTTCCATCGGCCTTCGTAATAAGAGGGCAGGTAAGGGCGAATGCCTCTGCCTCACTGCCGAGAGTGCGGCGGATAAGTTCTGTGCCAGTCGTCATGTTGCCCCATTGGTCGTTGCCGCCCATCTGCAACTTGCAACCTTTTGTCTGGTACAGGTGCAGGAAGTCGTAACCCTGCAATAACTGGTATGTGAACTCTGTGAAAGAGAGACCGTCTCTTGCCTCTCCGTTGAGACGCTGCTGCACGCTGTCCTTAGCCATCATGTAGTTCACCGTGATATGCTTTCCTATCTCACGGGCGAACTGCAGGAATGTCATGTCCTTCATCCAGTCGTAGTTGTTCACCAACTCTGCACGGTTGGGGGCATCGCTCTCAAAGTCTAAGAACTTGGCGAGTTGTTTCTTGATGCACTCCTGATTGTGGCGAAGGGTTTCCTCATCAAGCAGGTTTCTCTCCAAACTCTTTCCAGAAGGGTCGCCGATCATTCCCGTCGCTCCTCCAACGAGTGCCAACGGTTTGTGCCCACAATGCTGGAAGTGGCGTAGCATCATCACGCCACAAAGGTGTCCTATGTGAAGAGAATCTGCCGTCGGGTCTGTTCCAAGGTATGCCGTAACCTGTTCTTTCTGTAACAGTTCTTCCGTGCCGGGCATTATCTGACTGAGCATTCCGCGCCATTTCAATTCTTCAACAAAGTTCTTTTTCATCGTATTATACTTTTTATCGTTATTTTCCTAATTATCTATTGATAAACGTTACCATTTATGTTATGGCACTGGGTCGTAACCACTGCCGCCCCATGGGTTGCACCTCAATATGCGCCATACGGCAAGAGCCAAGCCTTTCAACGGACCGTGTTTTTTAATCGCTTGCAGGGCGTATTCCGAACACGTCGGAGTGAAGCGGCACGACGGTGGGATAAAAGGAGATATGCATTTGCGGTAAAACTGTATGGGCAGGCAGAGCAACCACACGAATACCTGTCTTATCCATTTCGCTATGCTTCTCATTACCTTTCTACTCTTTCCGCCAATCTGTGAAGCAGGTTAACAACCCTCTTCTCTACGTCAGCAGATTCATACAGTTTGTCATCAATCCATATCATAGCCATCGCTATGCCCACGCCTTCTTGTTTCCTCAACGCTTTATAGAGTAGGAACTTGTTTTTGCGGTATGCCTCACGAAGTTGTCTTTTCACACGGTTGCGTTTCACGGCTCTCTTGAAATGTCTTTTTGAGACACTGATAAGAACCTGAACGGGAGGTTTCCCCTCGCAGGTCTCCGTTTTCATGTAAACAAGTCGTATTGGAAAGGCCGTCAATGCTCTACTGCATCCCCCGCCGAAAAGTTGTTCTATAAGTTTCCTGCTGCAGATGCGCTCTTCCTTTTTGAATGTCAGGGAGCTCTGTTCCGGCATGACAGTTTACTTATTGTTTTGCAGGAAATTCTTCAATGCGCTTGTCATGGAAGGACATTCCTTTGTGGGAGCCTCCATACCTACATTCAGTCCGGCATCATGCGCAGCCTTTGCGGTTGCGGGTCCGAAAGTGCCAACAACAACGCTATCGTTCTTGGTATCCTTGAAGGTTGACTTGAATGCGCTTATTCCTGAAGGGCTGAAGAAGATACACATATCATAGTCGAATGTCTTCACTTCTTCCTCAGTGAAGTCATTGCTGACAGTGCGATACATCACGCACTCCGTATGGTTCAGTTTCTTCGCATCGAGCAATGTCTTGACACTGTCGTCGTGTACATCGCTCATTGGTATGAGGAATTTCTCTGTCTTGTGCTTCTGCATTATAGGTATAAGATCCTGTATCTTGCCGGTCTTGCCGAAGAACACCTTACGCTTGCGGTATTGCACGTATTTCTGGATGTAGAGAGCTATTGTCTCCGTCACGCAGAAATATTTCATTGTTTCGGGGATTTCTATCCTCATCTCGTTTGCCAATGTGAAGAAGTGGTCAATGGCATGACGTGATGTGAAAACGATGGAAGTGTAATTGAGGATGCTTATCTTCTGCTGGCGAAATTCCCGTGATGAAATACCCTCAACTTTAATAAACGGTCGAAAGACCATTTCCACATCGTAGTCCCGTTCCATATCATAGTATGGCGACTTTTCGCTCGTAGGTTTTGGTTGTGATATTAAAATTCTCTTTACCATTAGTCAAAATCCTAAATGCTTATCTTAAAAC
>JAJQAR010000315.1 GCA_021203705.1 Prevotella sp.
TTATTATTTCTTTGTAGTGACAGACAAAATGTTGCCATAGTCACTATACAGCTTAAAGTTTCCAACTTTTCTATAAGCCATAGCCTTGTAATAATACTTTTTATTTGACTTTAACCCACTGTTGTTATATGTAGTTGTCTTGTTAGACGAAATAGTCTTAATTTTTGAATAAGAACCATTCTTAGAAGAACTTCTATAAATTGCATATCCACTTGCCCTTGAAACTTTATTCCACTTTGTTTTTATGCTTGTTTTTGTTTTACTTGCCACTGAAAGTTTTGGAGAGGAACAAAGAGAATAGTTAGTTGAGCCAATTACAATATAGTTATTGCCGTTTGATTTCAGTGTGTTGCTGTAAATTGAGCCTTTGGCGTTACTGGAAAGAACATGTCCCTTTGCACATTTTTTAATGCTGTTAGATTTAATAGACACGCTTCCAGATGTTATTTGCAACCCAACACCCTTTTTACTGCTCTTTCCAACTATTGTATTATTTGATATTGTTGCAGTATATTTGGTTGATTTGGGATTGTAATACAGCATGTACGCACCGCCGCCAGCAGAAATATTATTCTTTGAAACAGACATAGCACATTTAATAGACTGAATAGAAATGCCATAAGTTGCACTGTTTTTAATGGTATTACTTGCAATCTTTTTAACCCTTGTAGTTCCATTTGAAGAAACATTAATACCGTTCTTTAAACATTTGGAAATGGTATTGCTTGTAATATTTGTACATGTTGCATCTTCAACATCAATCCCATGCCCCTTAACATTTTTAACTGTGTTAGATTTTAAATTTGTAACTTTTGCAGAATAGCTTACACGAATGCCTGTGTTAGCTGAAGATGTTACTGTGTTAGAACTAACGGTGGTTGCAGTAGCACCTTCAATAGAAATGCCATACTTAGCTGCGTTCTTGCACTTATTACTTTTAAGGTTTGTTACTTTAGATGACTTTGAAACATAAATATCGTTGACAGCAGATCTTGCAACTGTGTTGCTTTTAATTGTTGTTGTGGTGCTGTTCTCGATAGATATTCCATATTTGCCAGAGTCTCTGACAGTGTTTGACTTTAAATTCTTGACGGTAGAACCTGAATATACAAATATACCGTTAGTAGTTGCATTGTTTACCGTATTTGAACTTATTGTAGAAACTGTTGCCCCTTCAAGTGATATTCCATTGTCAGAGCATGTATAAAACTTGTTTCCGCTGACTTCTGTTGCAGAACTGTTCAATATGTAAACATCCCTATAAAACATTTTTGATGAACTGTTTGGGTTGACTATGTTTTTGTTAATTGAGACTGCACTTGAGTTTTCGGTTAAAGATATCCCATAATACTTGTTGCTATTTGATGAACCATAGTTTGTGCCAGTATAGGTTATATTTTTATTACTGTTTATAGTTGCCTTTTTAGCAAAAACCAATCGTATGCCATGTGCATCAGTTTTAATTGTGTTGCCGCTTATTGTAATTCCTGTTAAATAATACTTTCCAGCGGGAATCTTGTCACCATATGTCTTCTTTGCTGACGAAAGGGTTAGCCCCTCAACACGTATTGCACCCTTTTCGTAAGTGGCATATGAATCTTTGCCGCTTACGGTTATAGAATTGTTTTTAATTACAATATTAGAAGACGACGGAGTTTGATAACTTGATGAAACATCTGTTGAAACGCCTCCCTCACTGGCAAGGGTACTGGGAAGAAATGTACCATTTATCTGATACGAATAAACGGCTATGCCCCTTGGCCCGTCTTTGATTGTGTTGTTGCTGATAGTCAGATTTTTACAGCCAATTACATGAATCGCACAGCTAGAAATGTTTTTGAATGTATTGTTAGTAATTGTCAGCCCATCCATAGGGTCATTTAATATTGCTGTATGGGAGCCAACTCCTCTTGGTACAGTGTCAAAAGTACAGCCGTCAACTGTAATGTTTTTATTTGGCAAATCTTCACACGCATAACCATTAAAATGATTTTCTTCAAGAATATCAAGCTGTATTGCTTCATATGTCAAGGAATCATGGTCGGCAACGCTTGTATCCACAGTAAGCAACTGATTCTTGTATGTGCAATTTTCAATAGTTAAACCATTTGTCCCTGCTACCTCCATAAAATGTCCGTTCGTTACATTCTTGAAATTACAGTCTTGAACAGTTACGTTGCTTGCATGGGCAATCTTGAGACATGTATTGCCGTTTCCATTTTCATCAAATGTGCCGCCTAAAACGGTTATGTTTTTATAATAGTACCCCGTATGCTGATCATCAGAATCACCAACTTTAAGCATGTTTGAGTTGTTCTCAACTATTGCCTTTTCAGACAAGGTGTTGCCTTCTTCATCGGTAGTTGTAACCGTGCCTGTTTTTGTAGCAGTTTGAGTTAATGTAACACCTGTTAGGTCAAGGGTTGTATAACTATATATTCTCAAGGAATAATCAAGAGAATAGCTTCCTTTCTCGACCATAACCGTATATGGTGAACTACTGGATGCCTTACTTTGTGCTGTACTAAGAGCAGATTGTATGGCTGTATAAGCAGAAGTTGAATTAATTTCATCTGCCGTAACAGTAATTGTTGTAGTGTTGCTTGATGCACTTGCAATCAATGTTCCAGAGATAAACAAAGTAAATAATGCTACTATTGAAACAAACAAACTGACCATTTTTTTCATTGTGACTACCTCCTCGTTAAATAAAGATTATATTTATATTGTCAAATATTTTGGTTTTGTTCAGTGTCACTATAATAGCACATAATAAATATAATGTCAACGCCATGTAAGCAAAAACCGCAGATTTTGCGTCTGCGGTCTCTGCAAAAGAAAGAAATGAAAGAAAGGATAATTAGCTAGTTTGAGATTTAAATTTCTGATTCTTTCTATTGATTACTACTAGTATTACAATACAAAACGCTAATAGTGAGAATATAGCAATATATGCTGCAACATTATCTTCAATACCTGTATCAATGATTTGTACGGCTTCAGTAGTGTCTTC
>JAJQAR010000093.1 GCA_021203705.1 Prevotella sp.
GACTTCCTTGGAAGAGGAAGAAATTTTACGCACGTTCTTCAGTCAAAAAGACGTGCCGGTATGTCTGTTGAAATATAAGGACTTGTTCTGCTATGAGCAGTCGGAGACAAAGACAGATGTGTTGGACGATGATTTTGACGCGCGTATGCTGGCTCTTGTTGAGGAGCCGAAGCCGGCGAAGTTGCGCAAGATGACTTTTACGCAGGGTCTCATGCCGCTATTCAAGGCAGCAGCGGTGGTGGCGATATTCCTGACACTTGGCAACGCCGCTCAAGTGGCATTCAGGCAGGATGGCGGCAGTCAGGATGGTATTGAGGCTGTTCAGGAAATGGAGGATGGCAAGCCCGTTGCTTTGGGTGATTCTGTAAAGGCAGACACCTTGAAGAACATCCCCGACAATACCGTCATGCTTAAATAGACATTTTTATGCTTACTCTATAACATCATGTTTAGTAAAACAACACATGAAACTGTGAAGTTTCAACCATTTTAAGATTTTCATTATATGCTAACGTAAAGCAAGAGCCGCTATCTGATTATTGATGGCGGCTCTCTATTTATGTTTCGTGGTGTTTTTATATCTCGTTATTTCTCTGTGCTATTACTGAGAATTGCCTTGTATTCTTCGGAATTGTTTATCAGTCGGAACGCCTCCTGTGCCTGTTTGTCATCTATAAGGCCGTTCTCTACTGTTCCTGCCTGATAGTAGTATGCTGTTGCCAAGTCATTTGAGATGATATGTTTTAATACCTCCTTGTTGATATCTAAGTCTTTTGCGAGGTTGTGCTTGAGTTTCTTTTCAAGGTTCTCAAATTCCTCTTGGGCATCATCATAGTAGCCCTCGAATTTCACTATTTCCTTCAATGTTTTTAGAGCTTTCTCACTCTCTGGGTCGTATGTGAAACCACTATTTATGACACGTTGCTTGAACTCCTCATAGTCCTCATCTGAAATTCTGAATTCTGATGCTGGCGCTATTGTGGCATGTTTCGCCATGTAGTCAACCTTGTAGTCGAGCAGCACCTCTGTAGAATCTAAGCCATTCACCGTCAGGTAATAAGCAATGTTGGGCAAGGAGTCGGGGCGCACCTCTATGTCTGGTTTTATGCCTCCACCGTCACGCACCTCACGCCCGTTTGCCGTATGGAACACACGTGTCAGACTGTCCGGGATATGTTCCGTGTAACCTCCATTGGCATGTTTGTAGTTGATTGCCTGTATGCATCGACCACTGGGAAGATAATATTTGCTCTCTGTGAGTTTCAGTTGCCCGTTGTAGGATAGGTTCAGCGACACTTGCACAAGACCTTTTCCGTATGTCCGTGTACCGAGAACTACTGCACGGTCAAGGTCTTGCAGACTGCCGCAGGTAATCTCCGAGGCACTTGCGGATTCTCCGTTCACCAGTATCACTATCGGCATAACGGTGTCTATCGGCTCCAATGATGTGGTGTAGTCGCTGTTCGATCGTTTCAGCTTTCCTACTTTTTTCACTACCGTAACATCCTTTGGCACGAACATATTCACGATATTCACTGCCTCTGAAAGCGACCCGCCACCGTTGCCCCGCAGGTCTAATACAAGTCCTTTCATCCCCTTGTTTCTCATATCCACAAAAGCATTGCGGAACTCCTTATAACAGTCGTCTGTGAAACTGTTGAGGTTGATATACCCGATACTGTCCTTGCGGAGGCCGTAATATGGTATTGCTGGCATACTTACTGCACGCCGGGTTATCTTGAACTCCATCGTTTTGCCCGTACTGGGACGCAATATTTTCAGCATGAATGTGGTGCCAGCATCCCCACGCAGATGTGAGCTTACATAGCTTACATCTTTGTCTATCATTGTGGAGTCGTCAACGCTAAGGATGATGTCTCCCAACTTCAGACCTGCCTCCGCCGCTGGTGTTCCCTCGTAGGGTTCTTCAATGATAACTCTCTTTATCTTCTGATTGTAGCGGATTATCGAACCGATACCCACATACTTTCCCGTTATCATTGTCTTGAAATCACTCACCTTGTCCTCTGGATAATATACAGTGTAGGGGTCAAGCGATCGGAGCATCGAGTTGATACCCGTTCCTATTACCTCATCGGCATTGAGTGTATCAACATACATCAGGTCTAAGTAACGGTATATCTCGTTGAACACTTCCATGTTCTTGCCTATCTCAAAGTTGTGGTCTTTGCTCTCTTGTGCTGACACTGTAGCGAATGGCATTAACGTAACCGTTAACAGCAGAAAAAATATCTTTCTCATCTTCATTTGTTGTTTCTTCCTGTTTTTCCATGCTGCTTTTCTTACAAGTATCTCTTGCTTATCATACAGCATGATTTTACGGCTGCAAAGTTACTCGTTTCGTACTTATTTCATTACATTAAACAAAGAAATTATCGTATTTTATCCGAAAATTCAATTTTTTAGGTAAAAAGTTTGGCGGTTTAACAAAATCATATTACCTTTGCCACGCAATTCAAAATTGCTGTTTACTGCTTCAATAGCTCAGTTGGTTAGAGCACCTGACTGTTAATCAGGGGGTCGTTGGTTCAAGTCCATCTTGAAGCGCAGAAAGTCCGACATCAGCCGGACTTTTTTGTTTTCTCACAAATTAATGCTATATTTGCATTGAAAATGTAAAACACATATAATTATATGAGACGGAAAAGCAAAGTTTTAGCGGCATTGCTGGCAATATTTTTAGGAGGACTCGGCATCCATAAGTTTTATTTAGGAAAAGTCTGGATGGGTATCTGGTATATTGTGTTCTCCTGTACAGGATTATCAAGTCTTATTGGTATTATTGAGGGTATTCAATACTTGGTTTGGAGTGACGAGAAATTCGATGCAAAATACAATGTGGGTTATGATTATTATGATAATTATGACCAGCCCAATCATTCCAATACTGCCGACGAGATTGAAAAACTGTATGAACTGAAAGAAAAAGGTGTTATCACCGAAGAGGAATTTCAAAACCGCAAGAAAAAATTGCTGTAATTATAAAAG
>JAJQAR010000213.1 GCA_021203705.1 Prevotella sp.
ACATTAAATAAAGTAAAAAATGGGATTATTGACAGGTAAGAACGCCCTTATAACCGGGGCGGCACGTGGTATTGGCAAAGCCATAGCATTGAAGTTTGCCGAAGAAGGTGCGAACATCGCCTTCACCGATTTGGTAATCGACGAGAGTGGAAAAGCCACCGAGTCAGAGATAACCGCAAAAGGCGTAAAGGCAAAGGGATATGCCAGTAACGCAGCCGACTTTGCACAGACAGAGGAAGTGGTAAAGCAGGTAAATGCAGATTTCGGTTCTATTGACATCCTCGTGAACAACGCAGGAATCACGAAAGACGGACTGATGATGCGCATGAGCGAAAGTCAGTGGGATGCCGTTATCGCTGTTAATTTGAAGTCAGCGTTCAATTTCATCCACGCCTGCACACCGATAATGATGCGCCAGAAACGAGGGAGCATTATCAATATGTCGTCAGTAGTGGGAGTACACGGTAATGCAGGGCAGTGTAACTATTCAGCATCCAAGGCAGGACTGATAGCCCTTGCAAAGAGTATCGGTCAGGAGATAGGATCGAGAGGCATCCGCGCCAACGCCATTGCCCCAGGATTTATCGATACTGCCATGACACAGGCGTTGCCAGAGAACGTACGCAAGGAGTGGACACAGAAGATACCGCTCCGCAGGGCAGGACAGGTTGAAGACATCGCCAATGTAGCGTTGTTCTTAGCATCCGACCTCTCCTCATACGTTACGGGACAAGTAATCCAGGTAGATGGCGGAATGAATATGTAATAAGCCCAAAGCCCCCTAACCTCCATTAGGGGGCTTTTGCAATGCGGAAATATACAATGCGATGCAGGTATTATACGAGGACAACCATATAATTATAGTAAACAAGGATAGCGGAGAGATAGTTCAGGGCGACAAGACAGGCGACCGAACACTTGCCGATGATGTTAAGGCTTATATAAAAGAGAAATACGCAAAACCAGGCAGTGTGTTTTTAGGTGTTACCCATCGACTTGACCGTCCAGTGTCAGGACTTGTGATATTCGCAAGGACATCGAAAGCCTTGTCACGGATTAATGACATGCTCCGTAACGGTGAGATACACAAGACATACTGGGCGATTAGTAAGAACAGGCCGACAGAGGAAGAAGCCACCCTTACCCATTGGATAAAGCGCAACGAGAAACAGAACAAGAGTTATGCTTACGATAAGGAAGTGCCAGGAACAAAAAAAGCCATGTTGCATTATAAGATAATCGGTTGTACAGACAATTACACCCTTTTTGAGATAAACCTTCATACGGGACGACACCACCAGATACGTTGCCAATTGGCAAAAATCGGCTGTCCGATAAAAGGCGATTTGAAATACGGAGCAAAGAGAAGCAATCCTGACGGAAGTATTTCTCTGTTGGCACGCAAGATAGAATTTGTACATCCAGTGTCAAAGCAACCGATATGCGTTGAGGCACCAGTACCCAATGACAATCTATGGCATAATATAAGTAACAATTGAGGTAAAATAATTCCATTGTCAGAAATTTGTAGATATACAATACACAATCTACGAAATAATTAATTACCTTTGCATAAATCAAACTTGATATGTTCTATATCAAGGTAAGAAAGCGTAAGCCATGAGGAGATTACTTAAGTGGATATGTGGAATCATCCTGACAGTAGTTTTGCTGTTTGTTCTGCTTGCGGTATTGATATACGTTCCGCCAGTGCAGAACTGGATAGTAAAGCATGTGGCAGCATACGCATCCGAGCAGACCGGCATGGACATATCCGTTGACCATGTGAAATTAGTGTTTCCCCTTGACTTAGGCGTAGAAGGCGTTAGGGTAATCCAGCAGAACGATTCATTGCCAGGAGTGAAAGACACGATAGCCGACATAAAGAGTATTGTTGTCAATGTGCAGTTGTTGCCATTGTTGAAGAGTCAGGTGGAGATAGACGCATTGGACCTGAACGGTGTGAAGGTAAACACCGCCGATTTTATTCATGAAGCCAGGATAAAAGGCACGTTAGGACGGCTCTATGTAGCCAGTCATGGCATAGATTTGAGCAAAGAGACCGTGATGTTAGACGAAGCCCTGCTCAAGGATGCTATGGTAAATGTGGAACTGAGCGACACCGTTCCACCCGACACCACGACAAGTGAGAACTTATGGAAAATCGCCGTCAAGAAATTGGATATTGAGAATACGGGCGTTACCATACACATGCCGGGCGACACATTGCAAGTGGCAGCATATATGGAAAAGACAGCTGTTAGAGACGGATATTTCGACCTTGACAAAGGTTTATATACCGTGCAGAAGTTAGACCTGACAGGCGGAACTGTCAACTATGACAACAATTTCGAAGCCACTGTAGATGGACTGGACTACAACCATATCGCACTCACAGATTTGACACTTGGCGTGGATTCCGTGTCATATTGCGACCCTGCATTGGGTGTGGTATTGCGGGCATGCTCATTCAAGGAAAAGAGCGGCTTGGAAGTGGAACGCCTGACAGGAAACATATCTATGGACTCGATAAAACTCAGTTTGCCAAATCTCGATTTCAGAACATCGAACTCATTCCTTACCGCCAACATAGATATGGACTTGGATGCCTTTGATGAGGAAAATCCAGGAAAGCTGCAACTCACCGCCAACGGAGCATTCGGCAAGCAAGATATCATGTTGTTCCTTGGCGGCATGCCCACATCATTCATCCGCAAGTATCCCAACCAGCAGTTGGAAGTCAAGACAGTGCTTACGGGAAACCTGAAATACCTCAACTTTGCAGGACTTAATATCAAGTTACCATCCGCATTCAACATCAACGCCAGCGGATATGCCGCAAACATAATGGATGAGAACAACCTGAGTGCGGAGGTCAAGCTCGATGCAAAGACCTACGACATAGGATTTGTGACAGCCCTGTTTGACACAGGCGGCGTTGCCATACCGTATGGATTAGGACTTAACGGCAAAGTGAATGTCAACGGACAGCACTATATCGCCGACCTGACAGCCACTGCAGGAACAGGCAATGTGAAAGCGAAAGCCGATTTCAATGCCGCAACCATGGCATACGATGCTACCGTTTCCGCCAATAATTTGCAATTAGGCAAGATACTTGTAGGCAGCGGCATGGGCGACCTGACAGCAACGGCGAAAGTGAAAGGAAGAGGAATAGACCTGATGTCCACTAAGACAGCCATAGCCGCCGCAGCCAAAGTAGATGAGTTCAGTTATGGAGATTACAACCTCGACAGTATCGGTTTCTATGCCGCAATTGGAGAGGGTAAGATACGCGCAGGCGTGAATAGCAGAAATCCACTGTTTGACGGTTCTGTAAATGTTGACGGATATGTGAAAGACAAGGATTTAAAGACAACGATAACCGCCGACATGAGGGATTTGGATCTATACGGACTGAAAATAATGGACGTTCCATTCAATATTTCCCTGTGCAGTCATATCGACCTTGATACCGATTTGAAGAATTTTGTAAAGGTAGATGGAGCGATAGGCGACCTATCCATTTCAGATTCCGCCCAAGTGTTCCGTCCTGATGAGCTTACATTTGATGCCTTTGCCAGCAATGACACCACCCATTTCGCTATGGCGTGCGGCGACTTCAATATCCGTTTCAGTGGCAGTGGAGGATATGACAAGATTATAGAGAAAGGAAGTGCGTTTGCCGATGGGCTGCTTGCACAATTAAATGAGAAGAAGCTCGATATAACCACGTTGAGGACTGAATTGCCCGTTGCAGAGTTTGCCCTTGAGACAGGCGATGAAAATCCATTGGGGCGTTTCATATCCACTATGGGCTTCAGTTTTGATGCAGCCAGTATTGACTTGAAATCCTCACCATACGATGGTATCAACGGAGACGTACATCTGTACGAGTTGCAGTACGGCAGTTTTCAGTTGGACACTGTGCGTTTCAGTATTGTTTCCGACTCTGTACAGTGTACATATAATGCACAAGTGCGCAACAACAAGGACAACAAGCAATACGTGTTCAATGCCCTTTTAGATGGATATATATTTGAGAAAGGTTCTGGGATTAACATCAGGTTTTATGACTCGGAGGACAGTCTTGGTGTGAAGTTAGGATTAGAAGCATCAATGGAAGAAGATGGAATGAAGTTGCGCGTTTTGGACGACCCTATACTCGGTTACAAGCAGTTCACAGTCAACGAAGGCAACTATGTTTACATGGGGAGTGACAAGAGGATATATGCCGACTTGATGGTGCGAGATGAAAATGAGATGGGTGTTTACATCTATTCAGACAACGATAACAGGAACGCCCTGCAAGACCTGACCGTATCGTTAAATCAGTTTGACCTTGAGCAGATACTTTCGTCGATACCATATATGCCGAATATAACAGGAATTTTAGATGGTGATTTCCATGTAATACTCACCGAAGACGAGTTGTCGTTGGCATCATCGATATCTGTGGAAAAGATGACCTACGAGGGCAGTGAGTTAGGCGACCTTGGTATGGAGTTCGTGTATATACCAGAGGCAGATGGCACCCACAGTGTGGATTTGATGTTGAGTTGTAACGGTGATGAGGTAGCCGATGTGTCAGGAACGTACAAGTCAACGGATAGTGGAGATGAGATAGCCGTAGAGATGGATATGAACCAATTCCCGTTGCGGATGGTAAACGGTTTCATGCCCGAAGGAATGGTTTATTTCTTTGGAACAGCCGATGGGCAACTTGACGTGAAAGGGTCGTTATCATCGCCTGTTGTAAACGGAGAACTCGCTTTGGATTCATGCATCATATACAGTCCGGAGTATGGCGTGAAATTACGGGTAGGCGATGCCCCGATACGCATTGTAGGCAGTAACCTGCTGTTAGAGAATTTCAAGATGTACGCAAGCAACGACAACGCCTTGGCATTGAACGGCAACGTTGACTTCTCAGATTTTGACAATATGACGATAAATCTGAATTTGTCGGCAAACAACTTCCAGTTAATTGACGCAAAAGAGAACCGCATGAGCGTGGCATACGGCAAGGCATTTATAGATGCTGCTGCAACGGTATCAGGAAATGTCGATAATCTGAAGATGAGTGGAAGGGTTGACGTGCTTGGTACTACGAATCTTTCATACATATTGAAAGACTCTCCGCTTACCACCGACAACCAGATGGACGAGTTGGTAAGGTTTGTCAATTTCAAGGACTCCACTGAAACGTTGGTTACGCACCAGCCGATAGGAGGAATTACCATAGACCTGACATTGAACGTAGAGCAAGGCACGCGAATAATGTGCTATCTTAATGCCGACAAGTCGAACTACATCGACCTGATGGGAGGTGGAAATTTGAGGATGGAATACGATGCTGCCAATGACATACGACTGACGGGCAAATATACCCTTGATGATGGTGAGATGAAATACTCACTGCCGATTATCCCGTTGAAGACGTTCACCATACAAGACGGCAGTTATGTGGAGTTCACGGGAGATGTCATGAATCCGAGGTTGAACATCACCGCAACCGAAACCATGAAAGCCAACGTGTCGTCAGGCACGGGAGACGACAGGACGGTAGAGTTTGAGTGTGGTGTGATAATATCTAAAACCCTGTCAGACATGGGATTGGAGTTTACACTTGATGCGCCGGAAGATATGAGTCTGCATAGTGAGCTTATGGAGATGGGAACAGAGCAGAGGGGTAAGCTCGCCGTAACGATGCTGACCACAGGAATGTATCTTGCCGATGGCAACACCGCAGGATTCTCGATGAACAGTGCCCTCAGTTCGTTCTTGGAAAGTGAGATTAACAATATTACAGGCAACGCATTAAGGTCGCTTGACCTAAGTATTGGCTTGGACAACACCACAGATGGGAGTGGAAACAGTCATACCGACTATTCATTCAAGTTCTCAAAACGACTTTGGAACAACAGGTTGAAGATAGTAGTAGGCGGTAAGGTATCTACTGGAGCGGAGGTGGAAAATCAGAACGAGTCGTTCTTCGACAATGTAACATTCGAGTACAGGTTAGGCAGCACTTCAGACAAATATTTAAAATTGTTCTACGACAACAATGCCTACGACTGGCTTGAAGGTACGACGAGAGAGTATGGAGTAGGTTTTATATGGCGTCGTAGTCTGCAGCATTTCAAGGACATATTCAAGTTCAAGACCACGAGTGATACGGTAATTCCGATGGACACGACAGAAACGAAGTAGAGATGAGAGAAAAGAAAAACATAAACCGCTTTATTACTGTTGCAGTGGCAGTTGGCATAGGCAAGTTAGTATGTCTGTTTGCTGTTGCAATGCTTGTCGTGTCGTGTTCCACGACAAAGAACATACCAGAGAACGACCAGTTGTATATCGGTTTGAAGAAAATAAACTACCAGAACTACGAGAACTGCAGTCAGTTTGCCACCGTACAGGAAGAGGTGGAAGCCTCGTTAGCCACCGCCCCCAACGGAGCATTATTTGGCAGTTCGTATTACCGCACAATACCATACAGGCTGTGGATTTGGAATTCTTTCTCCACGTCTAACGGCAAGTTCGGCAAGTGGATGACAAAGACCTTCGGGAAAGCCCCTGTGTTGATGAGTCAGGTAAATCCAGAGTTGCGTTCATCTGTTGCACAGACGGTAATGCGCAATCACGGTTATCTTTATGGTAATGTAGATTACACGACGATAGACATGAAAAATCCGAAGAAGGCGAAGATAGGATATACCGTTGACCTTGGCCATCTTTTTACTGTTGACAGTATAGAATACGTGAATTTCCCCGATGAGGCAGACAGTCTTATCAACGCAACGAAGGACGAAGCATATATAAAGAGCGGATCGCCGCTTGATGCCTCCATGCTTGATTCAGAGCGCAGCAGGTTGTCCACCCTGTTCCGTAACAACGGATATTATTACTACCAGTCGGGTTATGCCTCTTACCTTGCCGATACTATTGAAGCACCAGGAAAGGCACAGTTGCGTTTGCAGTTGGCTGACAACATCCCGGAGCAAGCCCTACATAAATGGTACATCAGGAACATATCATTGGATATGAGGAAACAATACGATGAGGAATTGACCGACTCGTTCAGATACCGTTTCTTCACAGTGAGATACAACGGCAAGCGGCCGCCGTTGCGCCCCAGAGTAATACTCCGCGACCTTAAAATGCGCTCTTTGAAGATGTACAGGTATGATGATTACATGGAGTCGTACAACAAGATAAGCGGGTCAGAGTTGTACAGTATGGTAGAGTTTAATTTCACGCCGAAAGACACAACGGCAACCTGCGACTCGTTGGATTTGAACATAGCGTGTACCTTTGGAAAACCATACGACTTTTACCTTGAGACCAATTTCGAGAGCAAGATAAACGGGCGCACTGGCCCGCAGTTGGTACTTGGTTTCACGAGGCGTAATGCATTCAGAGGGGGAGAGAAGATTGACATCAACCTGCATGGCTCTTACGAGTGGGAGTCAGGAGGGGCGAGCATGAACTCATACGAATACGGAATAGACGGTTCGATAGAGTTTCCTCGTCTTATCGCGCCATTTGTAAAGCGCAGGCTATATTACAGCACCCCATACACATACGCCAAGTTGTCTGCAAACATATTGAACCGTCCAGGATATTTCAAGATGAACACATTCACAGCTGAATGGTCATACAAATGGCAGCGTTCCGTGAAATGGCAGCATGAGTTCAGTCCGTTGACATTGCAATACCAGAAATTGAGCTATACGACAGCGAAATTCGACTCTCTGCTCAACGAGAACCCATATATGAAGACATCCATGCAGAATGTTTTCATACCGAAGATGAAATACACGCTGACATACAGCAATTCCAAGACAAGCAGGAATCCGATAGTATGGAGCACCACGTTCACTGAGGCAAGCAATATCCTCTCATTGTTCTACATGGCAGCTGGGAATAAGTGGGGAGAAACCGACAAGCAACTGTTAGGTAACAGTTATGCACAGTTTTTAAAGGTAGAGACAGATTTTAGCAAGACATGGCAGATGGATGACAGGTCACAGCTCATAGCCCATGCCAATGCGGGAGTGATATACACATACGGCAACAGCAGGACTGCGCCATACAGTGAGCAGTTTTATGTTGGTGGTGCCAACAGTATAAGAGCGTTTGCAGTGAGGAGCTTGGGACCAGGAAAATATCACACCAATGAGACTCGTCTGTCGTATCTTGACCAGACAGGCGATATAAAACTGCAGTTGAACTTGGAGTATCGTTTCAACATCTTCGGAGACCTATATGGAGCGGCATTCCTTGATGCAGGTAACGTATGGAGCTTGCGGGATAGTTCTGACAGAGAAGGGGCACAATTCAAGTTAAAGAATATGTTGAAAGAAATGGCGTTAGGTACTGGTATTGGTGTGCGTTACGACTTGGAATTTCTTGTAATCCGTCTTGACTGGGGAATCGGCTTGCATGTGCCATACGAAACAGGAAAGGGAGGCTTCTATAATATCAACAGGTTCAAAGACGGACAGGCATTGCACTTGGCTATTGGATACCCGTTCTGATGAAAATCGGAGATTTTCATCAGAAATTAAGAATTAAGAGTTAAGAATTGGGCTTTGCCCGATTTTCCTCACGCTCTGCAATGCTCAAGCACGTTTAACATTGCTCTCGCTTAATCGGAAAATTCGTTGTTGCTTGGGTTGTTGTTTGCGATATTACTCTTGACAAAACAGTAGCTTCACATACGTTGGAATAATAAAAGGTAAGCAATGTTTAAGTCTAATGATACAAGATTTGTGATGTTTTGTGCAGGAGAAAAGAGTAAGACTTT
>JAJQAR010000207.1 GCA_021203705.1 Prevotella sp.
ACAGTAGCAAAATTATAGATTTCGTTGCAAATTTTGTTTCAAGAACGATTTGTTGTATGTTTGGAAACATTCTTTTCATAGCTCTTTTAGGTTTTATAGTATCTTTGCAATAAACAAATCAAAAATGTATAACTAAAAATTCTTGATAAAAACATGAAATCGATTATCAAAATAATGTTGAGTTTATTATTTACATCCTGCTTCTTGCAAGCTGTAGGTAGTGAGACATCGGAGCCAGTAGTTAGCCCTCAGATTAATAATGCGGGCTATGGTCGCCATATTGTAAGAGTAGATAACAACTTTAAGTATGTCCTACTTCCTATTGAGGATTTTGCACCTGAATATGAAGTAAGTATTTTGGTCGATACTAAATTAGAGACAACTTTTAATGTGCGTCTGGCAATGAACCACATTGATTATTATATGCCTCTTGATCTTTCACCATATAAAAGTGGAAATGTCATTCTTGATGTGAAAAGTTCATTGGAAGAATACAATGCCCGCGCAAAGAAAGATACTCTTTGGTTAACAAATATCACACAAAGTAATATATACAATGTGGAAAATACCGAGCAATACCGTCCTTCGTATCATCACACACCTCTCTATGGCTGGATGAACGACCCTAACGGTATGTTTTACAAAGACGGTACATGGCACTTGTTTTTCCAATATGGACCTTACGGCTCTACATGGAATAATATGACATGGGGACACTCTGTAAGCAACGACTTGCTCCATTGGACTGCTATGGATAACGCTATACTTCCTGATGGATTGGGTACTATCTTCAGTGGCAGTGCTGTTGTTGACAAGTCTGGTTCTGCTGGCTTCGGAAAAGATGCTATTGTTGCAATCTATACTCAAGCTGATAGAAGTCAAATGCAAAGTATGTCATACAGCAATGACGGCGGCATGTCTTTCTCTACTTACAAAAAGAATCCTATCCTCACATTACCTTACGAGGCTCGAGATCCGAAAGTTTTCTATTGCGAATCTACTGGAAAATGGATAATGGTTCTTGCTTCCGCTCCTGCCCACGAGGTGGAATTCTATTCTTCCGACAACCTGACAGACTGGACATTGGAAAGCAGATTTGGAAAAAGATATGGTTGTCTCGATGGTGTTTGGGAATGTCCTGACCTTATGGAATTGAATGTCCGTGGTACTGATGAGAAACGGTGGGTGCTGATTTGCAATATCAACCCAGGTGGTATATATGGCGGCAGTGCTACTCAATATTTTGTAGGTACTTTCGACGGTCATGAATTCATTTGCGATACAGAACCTGAAATTACCCGTTGGGTGGACTATGGCAAAGACCATTATGCTGCTGTGTCATGGAGCAATACTCCTGACAATCGTCATACTATGATTGCATGGATGAGCAACTGGCAATATTGTGCTGTCGTTCCTACAACGCAATATAGAAGTGCCAACACTCTCCCTCGTGACGTTGAACTGTTCCGTGGCGATGATGGTCAACTGTATCTTGCTTCTTCTCCATCTCCAGAAGTTGACAATGCTCGGGGCATGATGACCGACTTAGGCTCGTTTGCTATATCAAATAAGGAAATTACTAAATCCATTCCTGAGAATCTGTCCAATGCTTACGAACTTGATATGGAAATTACTGCTGATAATGCGGAAAAAGTTAATATTGTTCTTTCCAATAGTAAAGATGAGAAAGTGGTAATGACTTTCAACACTACTTCTTCAACGTTCTCTATGGACAGGACTGAAAGTGGTATCACTGATTTCAGTGCTGACTTCCCATGCATCACATCTGCACCTTGCCCTGACAACAAGAAGTTGAGTTTGCGTATATTCTTCGACCATAGCAGTTTGGAAGTTTTCGAGGGTGAAGGACGTTTCACCATGACTAACCTTGTATTTCCTACCTTTCCTTACGACAAGATTTCTGTCAACTGCAATGGCGGCAAGGCAAAGGTTACTTCTATGAAGATTTATGAGATGAAATAAAATAAAACTAATAAAAACTATACAGATATGAAACAAATTAATGCTACTGCTAACGGAAGCCAAAATGGTTTGTCTTCGTTTGCCAATGTGCAACCGAAAGCGGGCAAATCAAAGTCATTGCAGCTAATCTCTGTGATGTTCTGCTTCTTCGCTATGGGTTTTGTGGATATGGTGGGCATCTCGTCTAACTATGTGAAAGAGGATCTCGCCCTCAACGATGCCACTGCCAATATCTTCCCTTCCTTAGTGTTCTTCTGGTTCTTGCTCTTCTCTGTTCCTACGGGAATGCTGATGAACAAAATCGGACGCAAAAACACGGTACTCTTGTCTCTTGTTGTTACTGCCGTTGCGTTATTATTGCCTCTGTTTGGTGAGAACTTTGCTTTAATGCTCATCGCCTTCTCTCTGTTGGGTATCGGCAACACGCTGATGCAGACTTCCCTCAACCCGCTCATCTCTACGATTGTAACAGGCGACCATCTTGCAAGCACACTCACTTTCGGACAGTTCATCAAAGCTATCGCCTCGTTCCTCGCTCCTTACATCGCTATGTGGGGTGCAACATCTGTATTGCCTACATTCGGACTCTCCTGGCGTGTACTGTTTGCCGTTTATCTTATTGTCGGCATCCTCGCTACTTTAATGCTCGGCTCAATCCGCATTGATGAACCTAAAAGCAATGCTAAGTCTTCGTCATACATCGATTGTTTCCGTCTGTTGGGAAAACCTATCGTTCTGCTGTCGTTTTTGGGCATTATGTGTCACGTAGGTATTGACGTGGGTACTAACACCACTGCCCCAAAACTCCTTATGGAGAGACTCGGCATGACGCTCAACGAGGCTGCTTTCGCCACAAGTCTTTATTTCATTTTCCGTACCATTGGCAGTCTCACTGGCTCTTGGTTATTGCGTATTATCAACCATAAGTATTTCTTCTGCATTAGTGTGGCGATGATGTTTATAAGCAAGCTCGGCATGGCTTTCGGTCACTCAAGCATCGTTCTTTATATCTCTATCGCTCT
>JAJQAR010000284.1 GCA_021203705.1 Prevotella sp.
AATCTAAATATCCAGATGGCTCCATGCCGCCATTTAAAACATAATATTTTCCGTAAGATGAGAGATCTTTTTTATTAATTTGTTGTCCCTTTGTAATTGTAGACAGTTCTTTTAAAGAACAAGACAACCAATTATCTTTAAAGCACTTATATCTGATTATAGGCTCTTTCATAATATCACTCCTTTCTTCTATTTATTAGTGCATTTAGACCTCTTAATGCGTACTCATCCCCTGTCAATTCGCCTACAAGACCTGCAAATTCATCCTGTGTATCTTTCAATTTCTCATTAAGATTATTAAAACATTCAGCATATTTTTTATCCAAAGCAAGTACCTTGTTTTCAAGAGAAGAAAGCACAACTTTATAGGTATTATTAATACCAGCTTGTATCGGCTCAATCCATTTCTTGTGAAGAAACATAAATATTTCATCATCTGTCAGGTTTTGTATTGCCTTAACAGTCTTGTCAATAAGAGCCTGTTTCTCATCTTTTATCTGCTTGTTATTTGTTTTCTGTTCATTCCAAAGTTTGACGATTTTCTTCAGTTTCTCCTGTGTATCAGCATCTATTTCATCAGCTTTTGCCTTTGCTCCCTTATTGATTGCTTTCTTATTGAATGCATTTTCCTTTTCTGAATCCAAATATGTTTCTGACTCCTCAACAGTAAAACTGTCCCTTAACTCATCGAGTTCACTTACAATTTCCTCTCCTCGCAATTGCAAGTTGGCAATGCCATCCAATTCTTTCTGGAATTTTTCATGCTGCACCAATTCAAACGGAATTATCTTGCCTTTCAATCCGTCTGCAACTTCAATTTCTTCATCTCCTTTTTTTATAACCTTATACGCTGTTTCCACAGTGCGGGCTGCTTTTAGCCCTTCTTGCTGTATCGTCTCTATATCGTTGGTTATAGTCTGCCAGTTGTCTGCCAATGCCTGATATGCGGCATATTCATCCACAAGAGGAACGGAATTTAACCTTGCGAAAATGTCATCCGAGATCTCATCAAGTTCTTTCAACGGACGTACTTCACTAACGTTGTCGATAAGTCGATGATGAAGCATGTCAGCAAAACTGCTGAATGCATCGGCAAAAGTCTGTTGAAATGCCTTGACATCGCTGTTAGATTCAATGGCAGCCTGTATATCATCTACCTTAATAAGTGAATATGGCTTATCTGTTTCCGAATTAAATAAGTCATCACGCAAGGTCGGAAGTGTATCCCAATATTTCTGCAGTTCTTCAATCTCGCTGTTCGGAATACCGCCAAATACTGAGGCATAGATATCATAATGCGCAACGGGCTCGCTCGAATCCACATACCTTGGAATATTCAGATTATATTCATTCTTGCGGATTTCATCACGGGTTACTGTCCGTGAATATCCTGATATTGTCTTGCGGTATCTCACAGTATCTGCAATTCTCTTGATGTCACATTCCCTTAACCGGTTGTTCTTTCCCTCTTTTACATAGCCTTTGGATGCATCTATAATAAGCACGTCATCACTGTCACGGTGCTGTTTCAGTACCATAATTATGGTTGGAATACCTGTACCAAAGAAAATATTTGACGGTAATCCTATTATTGCATCGATATTGTTTTTCTCAATCAGATTGCGGCGGATTTTACCTTCTCCCTCACTGTCCTCAACGCTATCTCCACGAAAAAGAACTCCATGGGGTAGTACTATCGTAAGTATGCCATCTGGTTTTAGGTGATGTAATTCATGCAGCAAAAATGCGTAGTCTGCCTTGCTTTTAGGCGCAATTCCATAATCTCTGAATCGTGGGTCATATTCCCTGTCAACAGTACTCCACTGTTGCGAGTAGGGCGGATTTGAAACTACAGCATCCAAATAGAGCGGTTTTTCGACTTCTCCTCCTATAGTTTGCCTTGGCCAATCTCTATCCAAAGAATCGGCACAACGGGTATTTATATTGTTGGGGGTGATTCCCCGCATTACTAAATTCATTCGGGTAAGGTTATAGGTGTTTTCCTTCAACTCCTGTGCATAATATTTCACCTTGTTCTTGTCTTCTTTGTGGCGACCTATCGACTTTCCGATAGTTATAAGCAGTGAGCCGGAACCGCTTGTCGGGTCATAGATTTTAATCTGATCTTTATCTTTCAGATGATCTGCCACGATTTCTGACATAAGCATCGCTACCTCATGGGGCGTGTAAAACTCGCCTGCCTTCTTTCCTGCATTGGCTGCAAAGTTGCTGATAAGATATTCATAGATATATCCCAATACGTCATAATCCTGACTGCCATCTGTCGGAATGTCTTTTATCAACTTTATCAGGTCTTTTAGCGCACGTGTCTGTGATGATACATTCTCTCCTAATTTACTTAAACCTGCCTGTAATGTCCGGAATATATTACTATATACATACGCATAATTTGGACTGATAAAACGGTCAAAACTGCTGAGTGCTCCGCTCAAGTCGGCTACACTGAATTCAGTATCTGGTTTCAGCCAGGTACTGAACAGATTTTTGTATGCAATGAAATATCCTATATTGCTACGGCAATATTCTATCATTATAGTTGCCTCTTGATTGTCTTGATCTTCCACAAGTGTTTCAAAATCCTCATCTTCCCAACCAATTGTGCGTAATGATTTCTCCTCGTTGTCTGACAAGAACTTGTAGAAAATCAAACCAAGAATATAGTCTTTATATTCGTTGGCCTCTATCTTTGACCGCATTTTATTTGCCGATGCCCATATCCTATTCGCAAGTTGCTGCTTGTTCATATCCTGTTTTATCGTAATTTATGAGATAAAACATTGTTATGGTTGTTTGCGACTTAACAAGAGATTTTGGATCTTAACTGCAAATCTTGTTTCTTTACAAAATCGGCTGCTTTTACTGATTTTGTGTGATAATTTTGCCAAGTGAGCTGCATGATGTGTGCCATTTTTTGGCAGATTTTGTCAAAAAAATTATCAAAAGTCAAAAAATGAATAAAAATGATAAAAAATAACAGAC
>JAJQAR010000169.1 GCA_021203705.1 Prevotella sp.
ACCTTGAAAAAATCGTCTTTCTCTTCTTCGTGCCACTTTTTTACCAATTGAATGAAGCGGTTGGCAACGAAAGTCTTGCCAAGCCCCACCTCGTCTGCAAGCAGCACACGACGGTGACCGAGATCCCTGAATATATGAAGTATTCTCTGCGCTGTGGCTTCCTGGAAATCCGTCGTGCTCATAATTTTTTGATTCGTTTTAAAACCTTCTCGAATTGTACACACATCTGGCTTAAAGAATCATCCTTGTCCATTTTCTCCATTATCTCCCGTATGGACTTTATCCTATCTGGGTCTTTATAGGCTACCCGCATCATGTCTTCAAACAGCGAAGTGCTGATCTCCTGCTCTTTCGCAGCATTTTGCCTTGAACTGAACTCACGTTCCAACTGCCCGTTCTCGGCTATAAAAGTCTCTGGAGAATCGGCAATCATGAAATTAATGCAACTGATGTATTTAGCCTTGGTGTCGATTATCGACTGGAATATAGCCTTGTCCCTATCATCCGTAGGCATGTCTGGCGTGTTGACCTTTATCACACGTCGTATCTTCTTCTCCTCGTCGCCTTTTACCTCAAGCACATAGAATTCCGTCAAAGATGCCAAAGGGATATTCTCAAATGTCACACCGTCTTTGAGTTTCTTCTTCATGCTGAGACTATACAAAGGGTAAATGTATATGGATTCTGAAGGGAGATTTTTATCGCAAACTATCGTTATAGTGTAGCGACCCTTAGCGGATAATACTATTTTTGCTTCTCTAACAGCCTCAATGGCCTCTCTGATCAAGTGCTCCGCTTCTGCCGTTTTCGCTTCCTCGCCCTTTTCCGGCACTCCTGTCACCTGTTCGAACATGCATTCCTTCCCGTCAAAAATAAGCTCACGACGGAATTTGTCATAACTCATTTTATAGGGCATAAAACGCAACCTTACCATAAATTCCACGTTACGGCAGAAAGCGTTTCGTGTGGCGTTGGCAGAGCCTAAATAAAGATAATTGTACCGTGTTTTGCCGTTATAAATAAAATATACCTTTTCGTGGATATCAACGGCAATTTCCTTTTCCGCCATGTCTGTCATAACTTCTTTCACGGCATATACATTATCGTTCATCATACTAAGTATCTCATCAGAAACAGAGTTGTGACGGGTGATAAGTGTTTTCCATTTACTCGGCAGGCTGGAGGTGAATAATCTCCTCAACGTCTTCACATCAATAAAGGGGGAGATAATGATTGTCTTCGCCGCATGGTCAAGCATGGCTTTCTGGCAGATATCTCTTCCGTTATACTCATAGCCGCTACCACTGATGCCCATAGGATAAAAATCATAGTCCTCAAATCTCTTATCAAGATTGAACCGTTTTACGTGCTCAATGCAGTTTATTAGTTCTTTAATATTCTGCCTGATATGCTTCTTGGCAGATGTGTCCTGAACTCTTTCCCTCAACCACCACAGGAAATCCGTAAGGGGCTTGTTCTTCGAGGCTTGTTTTCCAGATACCTTGTTTTTGCCGACCGTACCTGTTAACTCGCAAACGATGTCAAGGTCATTCGAAGATGTTAGATTTCTCGACATTACCACAACCTTGATTTGGCACTCCTGCGTGTCGGGATTTGTCTCTTTTATCACCCATATCTTGGGATGGAAATTGACAAAGCCCCTTCCTTTACTGCCCAGCGCTATCTGCACCACGTTCTTTTCCAGAAGAGAGTATATTTTTATATTGAGATTTTGCGGAACAGCTATGCTGCCCGAATTGCAGAACACCACGAATTTCTCTGCCGAACGGTTTATTGACACCAAAAGGTAGTGTGGACTGCGTAGCGTTTCCTCCGTTATCTCACTTTGTGTTCCGAGCATAAAAGGAACTGACAAAAGCGTGGGCATATCTAAACTGTAAGTGGTGCATACCATATAGTCAACGATGAAACCATCGCTGACCAGAACATCTTTATACATTATGTCACTAAAGATATTCTCAGCCATTCCCCACCTCCTTTTTTCCAGGTTCTTCTGTGACTACCCGTCGTCCCAATTCTTGTGCGAAAGTGCAGACCGTTTCCCACCTGTATGACAGTCTGTAGTGCTGAATGGGTTGTTTGGGATCATACGTATAAGACGGATTATCTATTTTTCGCCGTGAGCCTTTCACACGTCTTTCCCTGTCGATAATTCTTTTGTCAAGACTGTCTAACGCTCTGTTAGCTAAGTTTCTCGCCACATTATGGCAGAACCACTTCGAGCTGTTTTCTCTTATCGTTACGGCTTCAAGCACCTTGTCTATATCTATGCCGCTGCGCAGATACTTGTCAAGCTCTTCTTCAAATTCTGCCAGTATCTTTTCATCCGCTTTCCCGTCACCAGCCTCAGAATTGTGTCGCGAATATACTACGTTATAGTTATAGCGCAGATGCACGAGGTAAATAAAGTCGGCGAACTGCTGCGCACAAGTCTGGATATGGGCGATTTTAGCTGGCAGAATCTCTGGATTCACTCCTGGAAATGAGCTCTTTAATTCTATATTCTCTTTGTCAACAATGAAGCGTAACAATGTGTTCCTACACGCTTCCGCCTCAAGGATGTGCGACGTGATAAATTCTTTGTCCTCATCTGTGAGCGTAAGCGATGTCTCATTACTCATGTCAGTGAAGTTGTATTTAACATTCGGAAAGTCGCAGAATTGGAATAATCCTATACTTTCAGATGCATCGTTGGCAGTTTCATCATCACTATCCTCTGTCTTTAGTTTCTGAGGTGCCTCATACTGTTTTCTTGAAGTAGAGAAAATAACCGGATAGAGTTGCGTGGTGCGGAGAATACCGAATGTCTGGAGCCCGGAGTTATAGATGTAAGCAGGGTCATATTTCACGTACTCACTTGTCTGTTTGCTTATTATCTCGCTGCCTGTAATGCCCCGCTTGTCCACAGACCACTTATACAAGTTCTCTGTCATTATGCGTTCTAAACGTATTATTTCAGCTTTTACCTCTTCCAAAC
>JAJQAR010000216.1 GCA_021203705.1 Prevotella sp.
GACTTTCCTCCCGCACTTCCGTGCCGGCGGCAGACCGGAACACTGTATCTTTTGCAAAAGTAGTCATAATTCTCCGTTTTCTCGCATTAAACGAATGTAAAATTATGCGCCTTTCTCACTAATTGCCGTTAACAGCAACCTTTCTTTTGTTAAAAGACAACAAATATTGCGCCAAAATGTCAGATTAAAAGATTTTTGCCGTTATTTTTGCATATCAGAAATCAAATTGATACATTAAACTTGTAAAAACAATAAAAAGATGAAGAAGTTATCAAACTATTTAGTCTATGCGATCTGCATCATAGCAGTCGCTCTTTCAGCAGGGGCTTTCATCAAGGTTAACGCCAACAATGTCCCCGCTAACGTCCCGGCACAACCTGTTGACTTGACTTACGCCGCCGAAAAAGCTCTACCTGCCGTCGTTCATATCAGATTCTTACAAAACAGCAAGGTGCAGACTATCGACGTGCAGTCCGACCCATTCGGAGATTTCTTCGACCCCTTCGGCTTCTTCGGCAACCCAGGAGGCAACGGCGGTACGCAGAAACGACAGGTGCAGACTCCTAAGAAAGAGGGTGCAGGCTCCGGCGTTATCATCTCTTCCGATGGCTATATCGTTACTAACAACCACGTTGTCGAGGGTGCTGATGAACTCACTGTTACACTCAACGACAACACTGAATATTCAGCACGTATCGTCGGTACCGACAAGACTACCGACTTGGCTCTCATCAAAATCGATGCGAAAAACCTGCCTACACTTCCTATCGGCGACAGCGACAAGCTCAAAGTGGGCGAGTGGGTGCTCGCCGTCGGCAATCCTTTCAATCTCAACTCCACAGTAACGGCGGGTATCGTGAGCGCAAAAGCTCGTTCTCTCGGTGCCAACGGTGTCGAATCGTTCATCCAGACAGATGCCGCTATCAATGCGGGTAACTCCGGCGGCGCACTCGTGAACACCGACGGTGAACTGGTAGGCATCAATGCCATGCTCTATTCACAAACCGGCAGCTATAGCGGTTATGGCTTCGCCATTCCTACCACTATTATGAATAAGGTGGTGGCTGACCTCAAGGAATACGGCACTGTGCAAAGGGCTCTACTCGGTGTCATGGGCTCTGATGTAAACAAATATGTCGATGACCAGAAGTCTAAGGGCAAGGAAATAGACCTCGGGACTATGGAGGGTGTCTATGTCGCTTCTGTTGAAGACAACAGTGCGGCTTCTGAAGCTGGTATCGAAACCGGTGATGTAATCACCAAAATCGATGGCAAGGACATGAAGAAAATGGCTGAGATGCAAGAATACCTCACCAACAAACGCCCTGGCGACAAGATTACCGTTACTTTCATACACAACAAGAAAGAAAAAACTGCAACAGCTACTCTCAAGAATGCTCAGGGCAACACCAACGTTGTCAAGAACGCTGACCTTGATGTTCTCGGCTGTACCTTCCGTGAAGTCAACGACTCTGAGAAGAAACAACTCAACATCAACAGCGGCCTCGTTGTCGTTAAGGTTGACAACGGCGCATTCAAGGAGAACGGCATCAACAAGGGCTTCATTATACAGAAAGTCAACGACGAGACTATGAAGACTATCGACGACCTGCAGGATGCCGTCAAAGAGGCCTCCGTAAGCAAAGACCCTGTCCTCTACATACAAGGCATCTATCCTACCGGCAAAAAAGCCTACTTCGCCGTCTCTCTTGACAACAACAATTAATATTGGAATCATTCATAAAAAATCCCGTTGCGCTTTGTCAACGGGATTTTTTTATCTCACTCAAGCAGTCTTGAATTGTCAATTCTCAAATTCGACCCATTTCGCTATAGCTATAGTATCTTCCGTCTGTTACGATTATGTGGTCAAGAAAATGTATTCTCATTACTTCACATGCCTTCTTTATGCGGTCTGTAAGCCTGTCATCGTCTTTGCTTGGTAATGGGTTGCCGCTTGGATGATTGTGGCAAAGCGCAATAATAGTGGCATTATTGAGAATTGCCTTTTTCAAGAGCTCACGCACGTCAACCGACGTCTCCGTCCACCCTCCTTGTGACAATGGTTCATTTGTTATAAGTCTGAAATTCTGATTCATTAATATTGCCCATGCCTCCTCATGATCCATATCCATCATTTGTGGGCGCATATACTGATATATAGCTTCCGCCGAGTTTAGTTTCTTACGTTCCTTTACCTCCTCCCGTTGCCTGCGTTTTCCTAATTCACATGCCGCAAGAACGGCGATCGCCTTCGCCGGTCCCATGCCCTTATAGTTCTTGTCCGTCAACTCCTTGATCGACATCTTACCCAACGTGTTCAGGTTGTTATCGCAGGCATTAAGAATACGTTTCATCAGATCCACAGCACTCTCGTTTTGTGAACCAGAACCGATAAGTATTGCCAACAGCTCCGCGTTTGACAATGCCTCCGCACCCATCTTCATCAATTTCTCCCTCGGACGGTCCTCCTCCGCCCACTCTTTTATCTTCAATTTCTCATTCATATTTCTTCATTTTTCATTCATAATTTGATTACATTCGGACCCCGTCCGCATCCACTCTTCACTCTTAACTCTTCACTCTTAACTCTCCACATTCGGCTAGCCGCACTGTAATTGTCAATTCTCAAAGTTCCGATTAAGCGAGAGCAGAACCGAACTTGTTCGAGTTATGCAGAGCGTGAGAAACTTCACCGCAGGTAATTGTCAATTCTCAATTGTTTGAAGTGTTCAAAGAAACGTTTTCACTCATAGAACGTTTCTTTGAACGCTTCAAACTCCTTTTGCCTCCCAACGCACCTTTTCCACCACGCAGCCAAGAATCCGCACCCGTATCCGAACAGTTGTATGAATGCCGCGGGCACGCTCAACACCGCCACCTTAATACTTTTATTGCAAACCAACGACCCGATAAAGATTATCACAGCATAAAATATTATCGGAAGCCACGGCGCAGCGCATAGCCAGTACCACTTATGCACGTCATCAT
>JAJQAR010000324.1 GCA_021203705.1 Prevotella sp.
GGGCATGCCGACCGATTGAAAGACACTAACATGAAGATGTACGCCACATCCGTGAAAGAGGCACACACCAAGATGGTAGTCTTGTCATTTTATTTCGAGTGACAAATCATACCTATAAATAATGAACCATAAAACCCCTAAACGTTAAATAAGACAAAAATAGATACCTAAAAATAGGTATGTAAAATAAAATTATTATCTTTGCAGAGTACAAAAAAGTACAAGAACATTATTAACATTAAAATTTAATATTATCATGGCTTACGTAATTGGTGATGATTGTATTGCTTGCGGCACTTGTATTGATGAGTGCCCATCAGGAGCAATATCAGAAGGTGACAAGTATTCAATTGACCCAGATGTTTGCACAGAGTGTGGAACTTGTGCCGACGTTTGTCCTTCAGAGGCTATCAGCCTTCCTTAAGGAACAGTATTTTGAAGAAAGGAAAACAGACAGGGCGGTCATAAAGATTGCCCTGTTCTGCGTTTTTTAGTATATTTGCACTTAAAAATAATAACCATAAAACTGATATTATGCCTATAAAAGTAGCGTTTTTCGACGCCAAAAGTTATGACAGGGAGTCTTTTGACAGGGTAAACGAGAATTTCGGCTTTGAGATGCACTATTCCAAAGACCGTCTTACTGCCCATAGTGTACATGCCTCGCAAGGAATGGATGTGGTGTGTATTTTCGTTAACGCTGAATGTGACGCTCATGTTATCGACGAGTTGGTCAACAACGGTGTGAAACTGATAGCACTAAGGTGTGCGGGCTTCAACAACGTTGACCTGAATGCCGCCAAAGGGCGGATAAAGGTAGTGAGAGTACCGGCATATTCACCTCATGCCGTTGCTGAGTATGCCATCACCTTAATGCTGTGCCTGAACCGTAAGGTGTACCGCTCTGTTTACAGAACACGTGAAGGCAACTTCAAACTGAAAGGCCTTCTCGGTTTCGATATGTACGGCAAGACCGTGGGTATTGTCGGTATGGGGCGTATTGCTAAGGAACTTATCAAAATAGTGAAGGGTTTCGGAATGAACGTACTTGCATACGATTTATATCCAGACTTGCAATTCGCTAAGGAGCAGGGTGTTAAAATGGTAACACTCGATGAACTGTATGCCGGCAGCGACATCATATCCCTACATTGTCCGTTGACCGATGACACTAAATTCCTTATAAACAAAGACATTATTGCAAAGATGAAGAAAGGTGTTATGATTATCAATACAGGTAGAGGTAAACTCATAAAGACAGAAGACCTTATTGAAGGACTTAGAAGCAACGCCATTGGCTCTGCCGGCCTTGACGTATATGAGGAGGAACAGAAATTCTTCTACGAAGACCGTAGCGACAAGATGATTGACGATGACAAACTGAGCCTTTTGCTCATGATGCCAAACGTGATTGTTACATCCCACCAAGCCTTTTTCACGAGAGAAGCCATGCACAATATTGCTGAAACGACATTAGAAAACATTCGCGATTGGGCAGAAGGACGTGAATTGAAGAATGAGGTAAAATAAATATAAAATATGACTCGAATGCTGAGAAAACAGCAGACGAGTCATATTTCATGATATTTTAGATCTTATTGTACAGCTATTATAACTATTAGTTATTTTCCGGACGGAGCTTGCGGACTGTAAAACCTGTTTGCCACATCTCACTTTCACGCATCTTGCGCAATTCCTCGTTCAGTTTCTCACGATAATCAGGCTTTGAGTTGCTGTCGATGGAAATCTGAGCCTCTGTACCATTCAATACAGACAGGTAGAGCCACTCCATTACAGGCTTAATGGCATTTCTGAAACGTGGAGCCCAGTCAAGTGCACCGCGCTGTGCCGTTGTTGAGCAGTTGGCATACATCCAGTCCATACCCTTAGCACCGAACAACGGGCCTAAGCTCTGTGTCAACTCCTCTATCGTCTCATTGAAAGCCTCCGATGGTGAATGACCATGCTCACGGAGAACCTGATATTGTGCCTCAAGCAGACCCTCTATAGCTCCCATCAATGAGCCACGCTCACCTGTAAGGTCACTTGTAGCCTCACGCTGGAAAGTTGTCTTGAACAGATAACCAGCACCGATACCGATACCGAAAGCTATTGTACGCTCCTCTGCCTTGCCAGTGGCGTCCTGATAAACAGCGTATGAGCAGTTAAGTCCACGACCTTCACAGAACATTGTACGGAGAGAAGTTCCTGAACCCTTCGGTGCTACCATTATAACATCTACATCCTCTGGTGGAACAACACCAGTACGGTCGCTCCAGTTGATTGCGAAACCATGTGAATAATAAAGGGCCTTGCCTTTTGTAAGATATGGCTTTACCTTAGGCCAAACCTGTATCTGACCTGCATCTGAAAGCAACATACATACAATAGTACCCTTTTCAGCAGCCTCCTCAAGAGAGAACAATGTCTTGCCCGGCACCCAACCGTCAGCGACAGCCTTTTCGTAAGTCTTTCCTTCACGCTGACCTACGATAACGTTAAATCCGTTATCACGGAGGTTACATGCCTGACCAGGTCCCTGGATGCCATAACCAAGAACGGCGATAGTCTCGTTCTTCAGTACCTCACGTGCCTTTTCCAAAGAAAACTCTTTGCTGGTGACTACTGTTTCAATAACGCCACCGAAATTCATCTCTGCCATAAACCTAATTTTTATGTTGCCTTTTAAGCAACGGATTATTACTAAACCCTGTGTGTCAGTATTCCTTTTTCAAAAGATGTAATTGACGCACCCGTTTTTTACTCGAAAAAACAGCACAGGTTGTAAATTGTTTCTCTTTCGGGGTGCAAAGATAACAATTTACCACGACTTAAACAAATTTTCTATTAATCTTTTATTTTAAACTTGCTTATAAGTTTAAAATGTAAGTGCTTTCTTCAAATTCCCGATAAAATCAATTGAAGAAATTCCACGAGAGACCGAAACGCAACACCCTACCGTTGGATGGATAGTGTGGCGT
>JAJQAR010000347.1 GCA_021203705.1 Prevotella sp.
AGACGACACCATGTGAAGAAGTGTCCTTGATACCCTTTGAAACTATATATAGGTGTATCATCTCGTGAAGGAGGACACTCTTGAAGTCATTCTCCTCCACATCAAAGTAATTGCTGATACGGATTTTATAATCGCCTGTTGACTTTGAGAACCATTTCCTGCGTATTCTCCAAGACATCGTGCCACGCCGAGTGCGAGAATTTCCCACCGCCAATACCGGCACAGGCAATTCCCCATTGAAATACTTTGCGTTAAACTGAGCGAACCACGTCTCCAGCAAACCTACATTGACCTGCATGACAATAGGCAATGAAAAAGTTGAGGAATTCACACTATCAGCATTGCCGCCTAATATGAAAGTCCTCAACTAATCCCACAAATAAATATCTTTAATCTTTGGTATCAGATATCGCCTGCATTATCTGCGCCTCTATCTGTTCGCAAAGTTCAGGATTATCTTTCAAAAGAGCTTTTGTAGCGTCACGTCCTTGTGCCAATTTACTATCTTGGTAAGAGAACCAAGAGCCGCTCTTCTTTATTATACCGTATTCCACACCAAGGTCAACAATTTCGCCAACCTTCGAGATACCCTCACCGAAAGTAATCTCAAACTCAGCCTTGCGGAAAGGAGGAGCCACCTTGTTTTTCACGACCTTCACCCTAACCTGGTTACCGATAACCTTGTCGCCATCCTTGATACTCGTAACACGACGGATGTCGAGGCGCACGCTCGAATAGAATTTCAGGGCATTACCACCAGTGGTAGTCTCAGGGTTGCCGAACATCACACCGATTTTCTCCCTCAACTGGTTAATGAAAATACAAGTGGTGTTAGTCTTGCTGATTGTGGAAGTCAGTTTTCTCAGAGCCTGGCTCATCAGACGGGCCTGCAAACCCACCTTATTATCACCCATATCACCCTCAATCTCGGCGCGTGGCGTAAGGGCAGCGACAGAATCGACAACGAGGATATCTATTGCAGAAGAACGGATAAGCTGGTCGGTTATCTCAAGAGCCTGCTCACCATTATCAGGTTGGGAAATGATAAGATTATCAACGTCAACGCCAAGTTTAGCAGCATAGAAGCGGTCGAAAGCATGCTCCGCATCGATGAATGCAGCAGTGCCGCCGTCTTTCTGCGCTTCCGCGATGGCATGAATAGCAAGTGTCGTCTTACCACTACTCTCAGGACCGTAGATCTCGATTATCCTGCCACGAGGATAGCCACCCACACCGAGAGCAGCATTAAGACCGATACTGCCAGTAGGTATCACCTCGACAGCCTCGATATTCTCATCACCAAGTTTCATTATAGAACCCTTGCCAAAGTCCTTCTCTATCTTTGCCATTGCAGCCTGAAGCGCTTTTAGCTTGCCTTCCTGCACATCATTGGCAGTGTCTTTTTCTTTAGCCATAAATATATGTGTTTTATTATTTATTCTTCCAAACGAAAATATCCACAAAGTTACAATTCCAAATCACCGTCGAACACCTCGTGCCAAGGCAGGCCATATTTGTTGAGGGCATCCATGAATGGGTCAGGGTCAAAGTCCTCCACATTCCACACGCCGGGCTTACACCAAAGACCTTTGAGGAACATCATCGCACCAATCATGGCAGGAACACCAGTGGTGTAACTTACGCCCTGCATACCCGTCTCTTTGTATGCCGCCTGATGAGAACAGTTGTTATATACATAATAAGTACGCTCCTTACCATCTTTCACACCCCTAATGCGACAGCCGATGCTCGTCTCACCGTCGTAGTTCTCGCCAAGATCCTGAGGATTAGGAAGCACTGCCTTAAGGAATTGCAACGGCACAATCTTCACTTTTACTTTCTCATTAGGATTATTTGCGAGAGGAGCCTCATACACGATTTCATCGATACGAGACATACCAATGTTCTGGATTACATCAAGATACGTTAGATACTGCTGTCCGAAAGTCATCCAGAAACGGGCCTGCTTTATTGTAGGATAGTTCTTGACAAGACTCTCCAACTCCTCGTGGTGCATAAGGTAACTCTCACGAGGACCGATGTTAGGATAAGTAAGAGGCTTATGTATTTCAAGCGGTTCAGTCTCTATCCACTCGCCATCCTTATAATACAACCCTTTCTGGGTAATCTCCCGGATATTTATCTCAGGGTTGAAATTCGTGGCAAAAGCCTTATGATGGTTTCCGGCATTGCAGTCAACTATATCAAGATAATGTATCTCGTCAAAGTGGTGCTTTGCAGCGTATGCCGTATAAATGCCACTCACGCCTGGGTCAAAGCCACAACCAAGGATTGCGGTAAGACCAGTCTGTTCGAAACGCTCCTTATATGCCCACTGCCAACTGTACTCAAAATGAGCCACATCTTTCGGCTCGTAGTTGGCAGTATCAAGATAATTCACGCCACAAGCAAGACAGGCATCCATTATAGTAAGGTCTTGATACGGCAGAGCGAGGTTAATTACCAACTCTGGCTTGTAGTCGTTGAAAAGAGCCTTCAACTGTTCCACATCGTCAGCGTCAACCTGTGCAGTCTTGATACTTGGATTACCTATTGCCTTCACAATCTGGTCGCATTTCTCCTTGCGACGGCTTGCAATCATGAACTCCGTAAACACTTCCGGATGTTGTGCTATCTTAAACGCAGCCACGGTAGCCACACCGCCTGCGCCTATCATCAGTACTTTTCCCATAATTTCGGTTTATAATGAATATTATTTTATTTCGTCTGACTTAATCCCCAATGCACTCATCATAGAGTAGCCAAGTATCTCCTGACGGAAATTGCCTCCCTCCATAGGTTGCATTGCAAAAACTGTTATACGCTTTTCCTCATCCACGTTGCGCAAGGCATGACGGATATGGTCATAATAACATTCGGCATCACCAACCACCATAATACGCTTCACATCTTTCTGGCTACACACATGAGAAAGGGTATCTATGAAAAAATCCTCCTTGCTTATAAC
>JAJQAR010000053.1 GCA_021203705.1 Prevotella sp.
TGCTCCTGACCATCTGCATTTCCAGGCTGGAACAAGTGGTGTCCTGCCTTTGCAGAAGTCATGGAACAGGTTGCAAAGGGATTTGTCGCCTATCTATTCCCTCAACGAGGATGAGGAGATTTCCATCATCAACTCTTGGTTCTGTCCTGCCTTGCTAATCAGATGTCATAGTATGGAAGGTGGTAACGAACTGTTTCATCGGATGTATGACGCTCTGCCGAAAGGTACTGATTCTCCCGAACCGATGCTGAATATCATAAGTTGGATGGACAATGGGCAACAACTTTCTGTTATCTTTCCTCGTGGTAAGCACCGCCCTGACTGTTACTATGCTGATGATGCCGACAAGTTTATCGTAAGTCCCGGTGCTCTCGATATGGCTGGTCTTATCATCACGCCCCGCAAAGAGGATTTTGAACGTCTTACTGAAGATATAGCAATTGGTATATTGCGTGAGGTCTCACTATCTGACAAGCAGATGCGAAAGGTGATTGATGCTATCAAGGAATCTGATTATCCCGTTTCGGATATTGAGAATTTCAATTTCAACATTCCGGAACCGTATGTTCAGGTGGGCATTGTCAGTGGTGAGCGAATTGTTTTCTCTCTAAACGGTGACTATGAGGCGAAAGGTGAGGTTATCAACGGCAAACAGACAGTGTCTTTTTCCGAAGGCGGCATCTTGTGGAACGGCAATCTCTACCGTGAACTGACGTTCCTGCCGTCTAGCGATGATGTATCTTTTTCTCTCAACAACGTTACTATCGGTGCTTCTTTCCACTGGGAACGGCAGGAGACTCAGACATTCAAAGGTATTTTGCGTATCGTTGTTGAGGCTGACAAGATTTGCGCCATCAACATCCTTTCTGTCGAGGATTATCTCGTCAGTGTAATTTCGAGTGAGATGAATGCTACTTCCTCGTTGGAGTTCCTCAAGGCTCATGCGGTAATTTCCCGCAGTTGGCTTCTTGCGCAAATAGAGCGACGGAAACGCCAGGAAAACAGGGGTAGCGGTTTCTTCTCGTTCTCGAAGAATGATGATGAACTGATTCGCTGGTACGACAGGGACGACCATACTATATTTGATGTGTGCGCTGATGACCATTGCCAACGATATCAGGGTATTACGAAAGCTACAAATAAGCATGTTGCACAGGCTGTCCACGATACTTGCGGACAACTGCTGATGTTCGGGGATGAGATATGCGACGCTCGTTTCAGTAAGTGTTGCGGCGGCGTTTCTGAGGAGTTCCAATTCTGCTGGGAGAACTCCCCAAAGCCGTATCTCTCTGCCGTGCGTGACAATGACGGAGACGCAACCGAACTTCCTGACCTCAGCAATGAGGCGGTAGCTGAAAAATGGATTCGCTCTAAACCTGACTCGTTCTGCAACACTGATGACAAGAAAATACTTTCACAGGTGCTCAACGATTATGACTATGAGACTTCTGATTTCTATCGCTGGAAAGTAGAATATTCTCAAGAACAAATTTCTGCCCTTTTAAGCGACAAGTTGAAAATGGACTTCGGTGAGATAAAGGACTTGATTCCAATGCAACGTGGCAAGAGTGGGCGTATCTGGAAACTTCAGATTGTCGGTACAAAACGGTCTTTCATCATCGGCAAGGAGCTCGAAATTCGTCGTGCGCTCAGCGAGTCTCATCTTTACAGCTCTGCTTTCGTCGTTGACAGGTTTGCTCTCAATGACGGAATACCTCAACGCTTTGTTCTCACTGGTGCTGGTTGGGGGCATGGTGTCGGTCTCTGCCAAATCGGTGCGGCTGTGATGGGTGAGCGTGGCTATAAGTACAACGAAATACTTTCTCATTATTATCGTGGTGCGGTAATAAAGAAAATTTACGGCTAATACATTTGATGAAGATGAAATACAAAACTACCAAAACGCTTAGTTCTTATCCTTGGAGCTGGGTCCCCACCCTTTATTTCGGTGAGGGACTGCCCTACGTGGCGGTGATGACCATCTCTATCATTCTGTATAAGCAATTAGGACTTACCAATGCGGAAATCACTTTCTATACTTCGTGGCTGTATCTGCCATGGGTGATAAAACCGCTTTGGAGCCCGTTCATCGACGTGATACGCACTAAACGGTGGTGGATTGTCGCAATGCAACTGCTTATCGGGGCGGCTTTTGGAGGTGTGGCGTTCACTATCCCTACTTCCTTCTGGCTTCAAGGAACTCTGTTCTTCTTCTGGGTAATGGCTTTCAGCAGTGCCACTCACGACATCGCTGCCGACGGCTTCTATATGCTCGGTCTTGACCAGCATGAGCAGGCGTTTTTCGTGGGCATACGCAGCACGTTTTACCGCCTTGCCACTATCTTCGGACAGGGCGTCCTCGTAATGATAGCAGGCAACTTGCAGGTGGTGTTCCGTGGCAGCATAAAATATTCGTGGAGCCTGATGTTCTATGGCGTGGCTGGCCTGTTCATCGCTCTCTGGCTGTGGCACAACTTTGTTCTGCCTCGTCCTTCTTCTGACGGTGGTCCACAAGGTGTCTTATCTCACCATATCTGGGCGGATCTCCGCACTTCTATCGTAACGTTCTTCACGAAAATGCCCTACAAACAGGTCATTATCGCCTTCATATTCATGCTTTTTTACCGCATGCCTGAAGGTCTTTTGGTAAAAGTTTCTTCCCTTTTCCTTATCGACGGCAGAAACAGTGGGGGATTAGGGCTCTCCCCTGCGGAATACGGTCTTGTACAAGGTACTGTGGGCATTGTGGGTCTTACGTTGGGCGGTATCCTCGGTGGTATTGTGGCGGGGCGTGACGGACTTAAAAAGTGGCTCTGGTGGATGGTTTGTGCAATCACTCTGCCTGACATAGTTTACATCTTCCTGAGTTATGTCATGCCTACTGGTCTTATGGTTGTCAACGTATGTGTGTTTGTGGAGCAATTTGGCTACGGCTTCGGTTTCACGGCTTATATGTTGTAT
>JAJQAR010000383.1 GCA_021203705.1 Prevotella sp.
CTGTAGATGACATGAAGCGCCGTGTGGAAAAAGACATCTGGTATATCGAGCACTGGAGCTTCTGGTTAGACATTCAGATAATAATGAAGACCATTGGAGATATGTTCAGGGGCGACAAGAAAGCCTATTAATTTTTAGAAAACCATATATAAATAAGGTTAGGGAGACAGCTTCCTAACCTTATTGATGAATACACGGTATTATCTGTAAAGCATTGCTATTCCCATTCTATTGTCGAAGGCGGTTTTGAGGAGACATCGTAACATACGCGGTTCACCCCTTTCACCTTGTTGATAATCTCATTAGACACCTTTGCCATGAAATCGAAAGGCAGACGCGCCCAATCTGCTGTCATCGCATCCATACTCGTTACTGCCCGCAATGCTACCGGATGCTCGTATGTGCGCTCATCGCCCATCACTCCCACACTACGTACCGTAGAGAGAAGCACAACACCAGCCTGCCATACCTTGTCGTAAAGAATTTCCCCATCTTCACAGACATATTTGAGCATCGCCTCAATGTAGATATCATCAGCATCCTGAAGGATACGCACTTTCTCACGGGTGATGTCTCCGAGAATACGTACAGCGAGACCGGGACCAGGGAATGGATGACGCTTTATCAACCGTTCCGGCATCTCAAGTTCATAACCCACACGGCGCACCTCGTCCTTGAACAGCCATTTCAACGGCTCACACAGTTTGAGGTGCATTTCTTTCGGCAGTCCTCCTACATTATGATGGCTCTTTATTGTCATACCCGTGATACTAAGACTCTCTATGCGGTCGGGATATATCGTTCCCTGTGCAAGCCATTTAGCATCCGTTATCTTCTTTGCCTCCTCGTTGAAAACTTCCACAAAGTCGTGACCGATAATCTTGCGTTTCTGCTCCGGGTCGGTTACCCCTTCAAGATCCTTGAAAAATCTCTCGCTCGCATCAACACCGATAACATTCAAGCCAAGACCCTGATATGCGTCCATCACCTTCTGGAACTCGTTCTTGCGGAGCATACCATGGTCAACAAAGATGCACGTGAGATTTTTACCTATGGCACGGTTAAGCAATGTGGCACATACCGAAGAATCAACACCGCCGCTCAAACCAAGTATCACATGGTCGTTACCAATTTGATCCTTCAACTCCTGTATTGTGGACTCCACAAACGAGGCGGCACTCCATTCCTGACTACTTCCGCAGATGTCAACGGCAAAGTTCTTCAATAATAGCGTTCCTTGTGTGGTATGAAAAACTTCTGGATGAAATTGCACTGCCCAAAGAGGAACACTTTCTGAGGCATACGCCGCAAACTTGACATCGGCAGTGGAAGCGATAACATGACAGTCGGATGGTATCGCCGTGATAGTATCACCGTGGCTCATCCACACCTGCGACTCCTCCTCGAAACCTTTGAAAAGTGGGTCGGTACTGTCGAATGTCTTTAAATGCGCACGCCCATACTCACGGGTATCTGTCTTTTCCACCTTTCCACCGCAAGAATTAGCGATAAACTGTGCGCCATAGCAAATGCCGAGTACTGGATACTTGCCGACAAACTTGCTCAAATCTGCCTTGAAAGCCTCTGGAGAATGAACCGAATAAGGCGATCCGCTAAGTATGACACCTATGATACCTTCCTCATCTTCAGGAAATTTGTTATAAGGCATAATCTCGCAGAACGTGCCGAGTTCCCTTATTCTCCTTCCGATGAGTTGAGTGGTCTGTGAACCGAAATCAAGAATGATAATTTTCTGTTGCATTATTCTTTTATTGTATTTGATTTATAAATATTTCTGCTTCTGATAATGTGTCCAACTTTCCGATATCAAGAATTTTTAAGGCGGGTTCTTCTACTCCCTTTATAACCACCTTATCGCAGATTTTCAGGTAAAAATCGATGATCCCGAATATATCAGGGAAATCAGCCATAAAGGGGAACAAGCGAGGGGAAAAAATATGTATTCCCGAAAATGCTAAGCACCTGCTATCTGATACACGCAAATCAGGATATGGACTTCTCACTTCACCAGTCTCTATGTTTGTCCACCCTACAAGACGCATATCGTTATCGAAAAGCAGATAACGTTTTGTCGTGCGGTTGCTGACAAGCAGCGTGGCATCGCCCAACACATTATTTATATATAAGGTCCGCAGATCGACATTGCTCAATATATCCACATTATGTATCAAAATAGGAGCATCAGGCAAAAACAATGGAGCTGCTTTTTTGAGACCACCGCCAGTATCAAGCAAGCAACTTGTCTCATCACTGACCTGTATGTCAATACCGAAGTTGCCGTTAGCAGTGAGGAAATCAGTTATCTGACTTGCGAAATGGTGTACATTAACTACAATCCTTTCACAACCGGCTGCTTTCAAGTTGAGAATGGTATGTTCAAGCATAGGCTTGCCACCAACCTTAACGAGAGCTTTCGGCATAGTGTCGGTCAACGGTTTCAGGCGTGTGCCGAGACCAGCGGCGAATATCATCGCCTGCATGCTAAAACCGTTATTGTCTTTTCCCATTGTCTGTGCCATAATGTTGCTATGTTGTGTTGTGGATATGCGTTTATTGTCTCTTGAATACCTTACTGATGTTCTGTTCCCTATGGATTACTTGCACCTCAACACCGAACTTCTCATGGATATGCTCCGCCAAATGCTGGGCTGAATATACACTGCGGTGCTGACCACCGGTACAGCCGAAACAGAACATCAGACTTGTGAAACCTCTCTGGATATAGCGGCTTACATGCGCATCAGCGAGTTTGTAAACACTGTCGAGGAAAGTGAGTATCTCTCCGTCATCCTCAAGAAAACGTATCACTGGCTCATCAAGGCCATTCAGATGTTTGTAACGCTCATAACGCCCTGGATTATGGGTGCAGCGGCAGTCGAATACATATCCGCCGCCATTGCCTGTCTCGTCGGAAGGTATTCCTTTCTTATACGAAAAACTGTATATGCGTACCACCAAAGGACCTTTGTTGTCGTATTTTGACAATGTCGGCTGTTCGTCAGCAGAATTTGAGGAATACACATTACTGCCAGAGACCTTTAAACCATTGGAACTTGTTACTATTGGTTTTTCTTGCGGTGCAAACTGTGGCAGTTCTGTCAACCGGCGCAGCATATCCATCATATAAGGATAGGGAAATACTTTCAGTTGCAGCAGTTCACGCAGGTTCTGCATAGCTGGCGGAATACTGTCGAGGAAATGTTTCTTGCGCTCAAAATATCCCCTGAAACCGTATGCTCCAAGTACCTGCAACGTACGGAAAAGGACAAATTGGCACAGACGCTCCACGAAATGTCTGACGGATGGCACCTCTGTATAGTTTCTCAGAGAATAATAATACTCATAAAGCAGTTCACGACGCAGTTTATTGGGGTATCTCGCCGATGCCTGCCAGAGGAACGATGCCAAATCGTAATAGTACGGTCCTTTGCGCCCTCCCTGAAAGTCAATGAAAAATGGGTTCCCGTCATTGTCAAGCATTATGTTACGTGCCTGAAAATCACGGTACATAAAACTGTCGGCATTCTCTTTCAGAAGTTCTTTGGCGAACAGGCGGAAGTCAGCCTCTAATTTCAATTCATGGAAATCGAGGTCAGTAGGTTTCAGAAAACAATACTTGAAATAATTGAGATCAAAGAGAACGCTGTTCTCATCAAATTCAGGCTGCGGATAACAGTTCGACCAGTCCAAGCCACGAGCTCCCCTTATCTGTATGTTGGGCAGTTGCCTGATTGTCTTTATAAGCAGACTTTTCTCGTAGTTATTGTATCTTCCTCCTGCCTCTCTGCCGCCTTTAATGGTATCAAACAGAGATACCGAGCCTAAATCATCCTGTAAATACGCAAGTTCATCATCTGAAACCGCCAACACCTGCGGCACGGGGAGCTGCTGTTGTTTGAAATGCCCTGACAGATAGATAAAAGCATGGTCCTCATCCTGACTTGTGCCGATAACGCCCACCACGGTAGTGCCGTCGTTTCCTGTGAGTCTGTAATATTCACGGTTACTGCCGGCAGCCTGTAATTTCTCCACGCTTGCCGGTGATAAACCTTTCCAGGAACAGTACAAATCCAAAAGTTTCTGCATATCAAGTAACAGTTAGTCTCATTTTAACGGTATGCAAACTTACTTATATTTTCCGAATTACAAGGCATGTGGACAAAAAAATGTGGCAGGGTTGAACTCTGCCACATTCTGTTCTATAATATAATAAGGTGTAACCTATATAAGTCTGAGATCACATCACATTATTACTTTGTCGGTAGATGTTGTGCCGTTTGAGTAAGTAATCTTACGGATACTGATACCGTTTGCCGGCTTGCTGATTTTAACGCCACCGATAGTGTAATATTCTATCTTAGATACTTCGGAAGTAGGCTTTACAAGGGAAATTCCTGTTGCTGGGATATATGCCGGATAATACTCGTCAACAGCATCAAGAGCATCCTCATTCTCGGCTTTCATGATATCCTCAACAAGTGAGTTTATGTAAACCTCAAGATTGGTGTACCACCCCTTCTCTGTATCTATGGTATATAAGTTGCCATCGCTTGCATCATTAGGATCAAGTCCGTTTGCTGTTTCCCATTCATCTGGCATACCATCACCATCAGTATCAAAATCGTCAGCCCTGTATGTTGGCTCTACCTCTGGGAAGCCACCGACATCCTCAGGAGTATCGATTATTCCAGCCACCTGAGTAATACTACCCGTATAAGTAGCCGTTCCTGTCTCTGCCTCTTCCATATATCTTGCATCAAAAGCATCACGATAAAGAGAAGCACCTGCATACGCCATGACCTTAGAATATGCATTAACTGCTGAGTGAGTGGTGATAGTACCTGTGGCAATCGGCTCAGTCAGTTTAATGGTATCCGCAATCGTACTGTTGGAATTATCTATTGTAACACCTTGCCAGTCGTAATTTTCACCCTTGTCTCTTACATAGTTGCCATCAATATAGAAATGTCCGTATGTATTAGTAGGGATTACTTCATCGGATTCAGTTCCCTTAATATAGCTGCACTCGAATACTCTGTATTTGTTCTTTGTACCAGGACCATACTTGTAATAGTTGTTTACGATATTGTGATAACCACCAGGACCACCGTAAGCACCATTACCTTGTCCCCAGTTGTAAATCAGGTTATTGCGAAGGTCAACCTGCTCTGCCTCGATACTACTTGCATAATTATCGGAAGCATCGCCACGCCAACCATAACGCGCTCCGTTAAGACGAGGTGAGCGGTTTGTGTGGTGAGCTAAAAGGTTGTGGTGGAAAGATGCGCTCTTACCGCCCCATATACCGCCGTAACCATGAGCGCCCTTATCATGCCCTGCATTATTCAGACTTTCAGCGATAGTACACCATTGCATTGTGAAGTTCTTGTTGTCGTAGAAAGAAGCGCATTCGTCGATACTCCAGCTGAAAGAGCAATGGTCAAAAATCACATTGGCGTAATGTCTTCCCCAACAAGCGTCGGCACCATCATTCACATCTTTCTCATTACCTCTTCTGAAACGGATAAAACGTACAATAACATTACTTCCGTCTAAATTTACCGTGTAATAACGGAGAGTGATACCGGGAGAAGGGGCTGTCTGCCCTGCTATGGTAGTCAAAGGAGGTATTTTGAGGTCTGACTCCAACTCAATTACACCACCCACATCGAAGACGATAGTTTTTGCTTTACTTTTGTATTCGCCTTCCAATGCTTCTCGCAAAGAGCCTTCACCAGAGTCATTAAGGTTGGTAACATGAATAACGACACCACCACGTCCACCAGTAGCATCACGACCAAAACCCTCCGCACCAGGAAAGGCATGTTTCGTGTCTTGTGCGAAAGCAGTAACTGTACTGAAAAGTGCCGTTATTGCAAATAAGAAAATCTTTTTAACCATAAAAATTTAATGTTTTGTTTTTTTCAATTAGTCCTGTTGTAATATTTTAAATCGAAATCTTACTTGTTCAATGCAGCTACGTCATATCCCAGACGCTCCATTTCGAGAGAAGCCCAGATAAACGGACCTACACCTTTGGCATCGTTGTCACGGATAGGCTCACTGATGTAATATTCGAAAGAACCGTCACGGCGAGGATTACTGTCGGGTCCAAGACCAGAAACCTCACAACATTTCGTAAGAGAGATCGTCTTGTCTGGATTTACCTTTATGAACTGACTGATAATGCCTTTATACGCTTTGATACCAGCATCACGCATATCATCACCGACATAGCCCAAGCGTGCTGCCTTGAGCAGGCAATAAGCAAACATCGAGGAAGCGGTAGCCTCAAAATAGTTTCCTTCTTTCTCGCCGACATCCATAACATCGTACCATACACCAGTTGTCTGGTCCTGATATTTCACTGTCTTTTCAAGCACATTCTTCAATATGTCAATGAGATCCTGACGCTGCGCATAGTCTTGTGGCAGAGCATCGAGCACCTCTACTATAGCCATTGCGAACCAACCCTGAGCACGACTCCATGTATGTTGTGACAAACCCGTCTCCTTGTCTGCCCAGAACATATTGTGTGTCTCGTCCCACGCATGCTTCCACGACTGGGTATTCTCGTCATACGTGCGGGCATTGGTCTTTTTTATCTGCATTACAGCATCGTCATAGACCTTCTGTGTCTTTTTTTTCAGATAAGGAGCTGATGTAGTATAGAAAGGAAGCCCCATGAAGATACCGTCAAGCCATACCTGCTGTTTGTAGATCTCCTTGTGCCACCATACCCCCTCATCGGTGCGAGGCTGTTTCTCAAGCTGCTTGAACAAAGTCTTTAACGCAGTCAGATTTTTTTTTTCAGGATAGAGCTGATCCCAACGGAGCACAAACTTACCAGTACGTATCTGGTCAAGATTGTAATCCTCTATTTTATAAGTCTTGATGTTTCCCTTCTCATCGATCATCTCATCACAATACTGTTTCAGATAATCAATGATACTCTCATCCTTATAGGCGAGATAAGTGTCAAGCATCGACTCCATTTCAATACCCATGACATAGCTCCACTTCGGTTTCTTTGCGAAGTCAAGCATATAAGGCTTGTCAACACGCTGCATTTCTGAATGTGTCAACCATTCACTGTAGTTCTTGTAAGGAGCCTCTGTAAGCACGAGAGAGCCATTGATATACAGATTATCGTAATTAACGTCTTTTGTCTGACCAGTGATGTAAATAGGTTTGTCGTAAACGCCATCAAATTTACAATCCTTCACATTGATATTATAAACATTGGTACGGTCCTCGAAACCGACAATCATCACGCCATACTTGCTCTTGTTACAAGTTACATTCTCCATATATACATTGCGGACGGTGGGATAGAAACCACGCTGTCCGACCTCATTCGGCTCATAGTCGAGGTTTATCTTCAAAACTGCCTCGGCGCACTGACCTACCTTGATGTTACGCATGTAGATATCCTCGATGACACCACCACGGAGGGAGTTTGTCTTTATACGGAGTATACGCTCAAGGTTAGGACTGTCCATTTCACAGTTCTCAACGAATACGTTGTTGCAGCCGCCGGAAATCTCTGAACCGATAACCACTCCACCGTGACCATCTTTCATCAAACAGTTACGGATAATCATATTCTTGCTTGGCAGACCGACATAACGGCCTTTGCCACCCTCACGACCATCCTCATTACGACCGCTCTTAATAGCGATACAGTCGTCACCAGTACTAAAGATACAGTTCTCTATAAGAACGTTCTCGCATGATTCAGGGTCACAACCATCACCATTAGGACCGTCGTTTTCTATCGTCACGTTCCTTACTGTAATATTCTTACTAAGCAATGGATGGATTACCCAGAACGGGGAACGCAGCAATGTAACACCTTCGATAAGGATACCATCACAATGACTGAGGTTAATAAGCTGTGGGCGTAATCCTTTGCCAGGACCGAAAACACGCTCCTCAAGAGGGACACCCTCTTCTGCCATCTTCAGCAAGTCAGCACGCCCGCCAGGGTTCTGTTGCTTCTCAGGAACTTCAACATCCTTGCTCTTCGGTGTCTTACCACTCATCAGCCACCATGTGTCATCAGAGCCATTACCATCAACGGTACCTTCGCCAGAAATGGCAATATCAGTCTCACCGTATGCGTAAATCAATGGGGAGTAATTCATACAGTCAAGACCTTCCCAGCGTGTCTCAACTACTGGATATAGACTTCTGTCGAACTCGAAAAAGAGGGTTGCACCCTTTTCAATAACGAGGTTGACGTGACTTTTCAGACGGATTGCCCCTGTATTCCACGTACCTTCAGGTATCACTACTTTTCCGCCACCTGCTTTCGAGCAAGCCTCAATAGCGCTGTTTATAGCTTTCTGGTTCTGAGCCGCTGTCGCGGTCAACGATGCTCCATACTTCTCAATACTGAAAGTGCGGTCGGCGAACTCAGGCATTCTAATGCTATCCTCGATTTCTTTGTACTTTGTATCCCAGACCGATGCCATCAACGCATACGGAAACAACAGGCATACCAAAAATGTCAGTAAATGTTTCATAGAAATTAAATTTGTAAGTTATTTGTTTTTTTTAAATATTTCACGGTTGCGAATAAT
>JAJQAR010000165.1 GCA_021203705.1 Prevotella sp.
GTTTTGTAGTGCGGATGGTGAGCGGAAAAGTAACTTTCGTTAGGTCGGCGCAACAGCAGTCTGAGTCTTTGCAAATAGTAGTGTTCTCATCGCAATCGGTGATTTCCACACGGAATTTCATTTTTTCGTTGAAAACATAAACGCCTTCTTCGGGGATGGTGATACTTTTTGTGTATTCCTCTTCCGCAGGTTCGATAATGATTTTCCCCCTATCAATAAGTAGTTGGTGTGATGATGAGAGGAACACCCTGCCGGGTTCTGTATTAAGCGAACTGTTTATCTGTTGTATCTGTGAGGGAGTGAAGGCGTATTCTTTTAATATGTGAAAGAGAAGGCTTTCGGTAGAAATGGAATCTTTCAGTTTGTCTATTGAAATACTGACAATGCCATTGTCGTCGGTTGTTACGGCATGTTTTGCCTCATTCTCAATCATGGTATTGAACACCCGTGCCACTTCACTTATATGTTCCGCAGTCTTTGCGATACTTTCGTTTACTGATGGGTTTATCTTCCTCATTAAAGGAATGATGTCAAGACGTATCTTGTTACGTACAACATCGTCCTCAAGGTTGGTACTGTCGGTTACGAAATCCTGTCCTATTGCAGCCAATTCTTTCTCGATATCGTTCCGTGACACGCACAGCAGGGGGCGCACGATATATCCGTTTTTGGCCTGTATGCCTGTGAGACCCTGTATTCCTGTTCCCCTTATGAGATTCATAATAACCGTCTCAACGGAGTCGTCCAGATGATGAGCCACACAAACTGCTTCTGCCCCGATGTCGTCTTTCAATCGCTTGAAATAAGAATATCTTAGTTCCCGTGCCGCCATCTCAATACTTATCTTGCGCAACTTTGCGAAATGGGCAGTGTCGAAATGGGCAATATGCAACTTAATACCAATCTTCTCACAAAGATTGATGCAAAACCTCTCGTCACGGTCAGACTCGTCTCCGCGCAGGTGAAAATTGCAATGGGCGGTCCCGATGTCATAGCCCAGTTGTCGTAAAGCAATGGTGAGGCATACGCTATCGGCACCCCCTGATAGTGCCACGAGGTATTTCCCTTCCTTGCTCAAAAGTGCATGAGAAGATATATAATCGGATATTTTTTTTAGAAATGGTTTACTCAACATAAAGAACCAATCCTTTAAGGTATTCCCCTTCGGGATGATAGATATTTATAGGATGGTCGGCTGCCTGGTGCAGTTGGTGCAGTATGCTCACCTTTCTGCCAGTAAGGGCAGCCGCCGTGAATACGGCATTACGGAAATTGTCTTTCGTTACCACTTGGCTGCAACTGAAAGTGAACAGAATTCCACCTTTCTTAATGCGTTCAAGAGCCTTTACGTTCAGTCGGGTGTAGCCTTTCAGAGCGTTATGTAGTGCGGAGCGGTGTTTTGCGAAAGCTGGAGGGTCTAATATAATAAGGTCATAATTGTTTTCAGAAGAGTCCAAAAACTTGAACGCATCATCGCAGAATGCCTGATGCCGCATGTCGGCAGGGAAGTTCAACTCCACATTGGCGTTTGTCAGTTCTATGGCTTTTGCACTGCTGTCAACGGAGTGAACTGTTTTCGCTCCGCCTCTCATAGCATAAAAAGAGAAGCCACCGGTGTAACAGAACATATTGAGGACGGTCTTGTCTTTCGCATAGTTTTCAAGCAGCTTTCTGTTGTCTCTCTGGTCAACGAAAAAGCCTGTCTTTTGTCCTTTCAACCAGTCAACATGGAATTTCAGCCCGTTTTCCATTGCGATGTTATCGGTGCTGCCACCGTAAAGAAAGCCATTTTCCTGTCCGAGGTCGGCTTTGAATGGCAGTGTCGTCTCACTCTTGTAGAATATGTTGTTTAGGCGGTCGCCCATCACATCTAAAAGTATGCGTGCAATGTCCTTGCGGCAAACGTGCATGCCTACGCTGTGAGCCTGTAACACTGCAGTTTTTCCATAGCAGTCGATCACCAAACCAGGCAGGTTGTCGCCCTCGCCATGAACAAGTCGGAATGTGTTGTTGTCAGGGTTGTCGGCTATGCCGATGCGCTGCCGCATGGTAAGGGCAGACTGTAATCGTGATTTCCAGAAAGTGTCGTCAATTTCAATGTCCTCAAACGCCAGTATTCTTACGGCAATGCTTCCAATCTGGTAATGACCGAGAGCGATAAAGTCGCCCTGACAGGTGATGACCCTCACGATGTCTCCTTCCACAATGCCATCATCAATATGGCTTAAAGCTCCTGAGAATACCCAGGGATGAAAGCGTTTCAGACTGTCTTCCTTACCTTTCTTTAAATATACTTGTCTGTACATCTTATTATTATCAGGATTAGTTGATTAATTGGGGATATTATCAGAAGACGGTTGTGTTTCGGTATCTTCTTCTTCGACAATTACAAGTTCGTAATCACCGGTTGCCTCTAACCGTTGCAACTCTTCGTATAGCATTATGCATGCCCAAGCGTCTGTTGCGGCATAAAGTTTTTGTTTTTCCGTCAATATGTCATTTTCCCAATTGCTTAATCTCACTGTCTTGCTTATCTTCTCGTGAAAGAAGTTGGCATACAACTTCTGTAAACTTAAATCTTTTACGCCAAGTTCCCCGACGTGTTTCTGAAGGTCGATGAAATTGCCGTACTTAAATTCAGCCCTTTTTCTCAAAGACAGTATATCATCCTTCAGAGACAATCCTATCTTCGGTACTGTCTTATCTTCCAAAAGTCTTATCAATCCTGCCGGCAATCCTATAAGGTTCAATCTGAAAAGGAAACATGTGTCGTGCGATGAAACCTGAAGGAGCGAAACCTTGTATGTCTGTCCCTTTTTGAAAGAAGGACGAGTCTCTGTGTCAATGCCTAAAATCGGTTGTGAAAGCAGGTAATCCACAGCTTTATCCACTTCGTAGGGTGTACTTATTACAATAATGCGCCCTTGAAATAAAAC
>JAJQAR010000382.1 GCA_021203705.1 Prevotella sp.
GATTGAAGGCTCGCCCGTTGCCGACAAGATCCGTTTTATTATCGGTGATGCTATAACTGAAGCTCCTAAGTTGGGCATCTCCTTCGATATGGTTTTTCTTGATGGCGACAAGCGTACTTACACTGCGGCTTACGAGATGTCGCTTTCAGTTCTCCGTCCCGGCGGTTTCATCTTCGCAGACAACACTCTTTGGGACGGTCATGTCCTCGAAATTCCACAGAGCGGTGACCGCCAGACTGCCTCCATCGAGGCTTTTAACGATATGCTCGCACACGACAACCGTGTCGAAAAGGTAATCCTCCCTATCCGCGACGGCATGACGATTATTCGGAAGAAATGAATTCTACTTTTCAATCGTTTGCATACATATTTACCCTTATTATAGCATTCTTTCGGGAACTGCTATACCTATAATTGTGTACTTTTACAGCAGAAACTTAAAACCGTAAGACCGTGAAAAGAATTTTTACTTCATTTATTTTTGCCCTATCTGTCATACTCGTCATGGCACAAGGGTGGCCCGCCAATTGGCAGGGCGTTATGCTGCAAGGATTTTATTGGGACTCATATTCTGATACTCAGTGGACAAACCTCGAATCGCAGGCCGATGAGCTGGCGGAGTTCTTCAAACTCGTGTGGGTGCCTCAAAGTGGCAATTGCGGCTCTGGCAATTCTATGGGGTATAATGACCTCTACTGGTTCAACAATTACAGTAGCTCATTTGGCAATGAGGAACAGTTGCGCTCTATGATCAGCACATTCAAGTCGAAAGGTATCGGCACTATCGCCGATGTGGTTATCAACCACCGTTCATCGCTCGCTGACACGTGGATGAGTTTCCCTGTGGAGACATATAAGGGCGTAACCTACACAATAAATGCATCCGACATCTGCTCTGATGATGACAGTGGAAATACCGCCAAATACGCTGAAACCATTCCTACCGGGGCTAAGGATACCGGCGAGGACTTCGACGGTGCCCGCGACCTCGATCATACGAGTGCCAACGTGCAGACTATTGTTAAGGCATACCTCGATTTTCTACTCAACGACCTCGGCTATGCTGGTTTTCGTTACGATATGACCAAAGGTTATGCCCCTGAATACACCACTCTTTACAACCTCGCCGCTCAACCAGAATATTCCGTTGGTGAGTATTGGGATGGCAACTACACTAATCTTTCCAAATGGATCAGTAACACGGCTTCTGATGATGGCACAATCCAGTCTGCCGCTTTCGACTTCGTTTTGAAATACAATATCCGTGACTGTTGCAACGCTGGGACAAACTGGAACTTATTAGGATCTTCATCACTTATGAGTATGCCTTCATACCGACGTTATGCCGTAACTTTCGTGGATAACCATGACACTTACGACCGTAGTAACGACAGTGAGACAACAGCAAACATCCTTGCAGCCAACGCTTTCATCCTCGCTGCCCCTGGCACGCCTTGCGTTTTCCTACCTCACTGGAAGTCATACAAACAGGACATCAAGCAGATGATTTACGCCCGCAATTTGGCGAAGATAAACAACCAAAGTACGTTCTCTACGCTGCAAAGTTCCACAAGTCAGTTTGCAATTAAGGTTAGTGGTGCTGATGGTAACACAGTAGTAGTTATCATGGGTAACCAAAGTATTCCAACTCTCATGACCGAGAGCGATTATCACCTCGTATCTTCTGGCGACAACTATTCATATTATATCTCAAAGGATGTTGAATCAGCTTGGACGGACATTCCTTCAGGCTCTTACGACAATGGTTTCAGCGTTACTCTCAATGCCCTCTCCAAGTCTGATGGTGTCAAAATCGTTTATACCACTGATGGCTCTGAACCTTCTGCATCCAATGGTGCACAGGTTGATGACGGCACTGCGATCACTGTTAACTCCGACATGACGCTCAAAGTCGGTCTCCTCGTCGGCAATACGGTTTCCGGCATCATTACTCGCAATTACACTGTTACAGCTTTTGAGCCGCACGACATAACGGTATATCTCAAAGCTGACTGGTCGCCTATGTACTATCACATGTGGGACTCCGATGGATACACCACCACATGGCCTGGTACGAGAGTAACAAACACTACAGTTATTGACGATATTACTTGGTATTACAACTCATATACTCTGAAATCCTCCGACTATTGCATCAACCTTGTGTTCACGCAGGGCAGCAACGGTCCGCAGACTGTTGACATCAACAACATCACAACTGACAAGTTCTATGAGTTGTCAGAATCAAAAGATGGTTCCGGTCATTATTACGTAAACGATGTTTCCGACCAACATTCCGCCGGTATTGAGAATATCCTCGTTAACAACTCACCAAACTTCAACGGTATTAAGATATTCAGCCTCGACGGTCGTCTGCTCCGCTCATATAACGGCAAGACCACCGTAAACGATGCGTTAAGCGGTCTCGGCAAGGGTATTTACATCGTTAACGACAAGAAAATCGTAATCAAGTAGTTTAATGCTCATATTCACACTACGGGTTCGGTAATACATAACTACCGAACTCGCTTTTTATATCTATTATAATGTCAATAGCCCGTTTATCATTGCATATCTTCGGAAACTTTATAGTCAATATTTTCCAACTTTTCTGATTGCCAAGGATTTGTATAAACTCTCGACGGCTTTTCTTTTTCATCCACTGTTTTAATAGGAACATCAACATAATCGCTATACTGTATCAACTCTGCGTTTTGAGAAAGTTTGAATAAACTTTCCTCATCACAAAACAATGGTGCATAATTCTCGTATAAGAGGCTTATCTCATTTTCAAAATCTATTGATTCTTTCATAAAGTCCTCATTCTTTTCAATCTTACCTATAGGAGAATATGATACCAAATAGACATGTCTGTCCTCACTATACTCATACTTAATCTTTAACCACTTATAGCGGTTGACCATCTTCTTAAA
>JAJQAR010000095.1 GCA_021203705.1 Prevotella sp.
TCCACATTAAAATAATTTTTATTTTAAACCAAATGAGTTAAAGTTATGAAAAAGGAAAACTGTGGTAAAACCCCATGGCAGAGGAGGATTAACGTTCTCATTTTAATGATGCTATTGGGATTGGTGAGTACCCCTTTCGCGTTGGCAACGGAAAAGAGTGACGCATCGGTGCTGCAAGGCGCCCAACAACAGCGGAATGTGGTAAAAGGTATTGTTTTAAGCGAGACTGGTGAGCCGATCATCGGTGCGAGCGTGATAATTAAGGGAAAGCCAGGTGACGGAACGGTTACCGACATGTACGGTCAATTCACGCTCCCTATTGACGGTCAAACCGCCACGCTGGTAATCTCTTACATCGGTTACAATTCACAGGAGGTGAAGGCTGATGTGGCAAAAAACATGCGTATTGATCTTATTCCTGGCAACTTCCAAATTGACGAGGTGGTAATCACGGGATATGGTACATTCAAGAAATCAGCATACGCCGGCTCTGCCTCGACCGTCAAGACGGGCAACGTACAAGACGTGCCAGCCGTAAGTTTCTCAGACTTGCTGCAAGGAGCAGCCCCTGGTGTACAGATAAGTTCCAGTTCAGGACAGCCTGGTGGCGCCACGTCGATCAACATTCGAGGAATGGGCTCATTTAACGCCTCCAATAGTCCTTTGTATGTCATTGATGGTGTACCAATTATTTCAGGAGACGTATCATCGTTGGACTCATCGAGCGGTTTGGATATCATGTCAACCATCAGCAATTCCGACATCGAGAGCATCACGGTGATAAAAGATGCTGCGGCAGCCTCACTATACGGTTCACGAGCTGCCAACGGGGTAATCATCATCACGACAAAGAAAGGAAAGTTAGGCAGGCCGACTGTGTCGTTGAAGGCAGACTGGGGATTTACCGACTTTGCAATGCAGTACCGCCCTGTAATGAGCGGTGAGGAGCGTCGTGAATACATCTACGATGCATTGTATCGTGGATATGTCAGGGATTATCCAGAAAAGGGCGAGGATGCGGCAATTGCATACGCCGATAAATACATTGATGACTATGCCCCAGTACCATGGTGCGGTTATATCGATTGGGATGACGTACTTTTCAAGACAGGAAAGCATGAGAATTATGAAGCCTCCCTTACAGGCGGTACTGAACAGTTCAAATATTATTCATCACTCTCTTACATGAAGCAGGATGGTGTTACGATGAACTCCGGTCTGGAACGTATCAGTGGGCGTGTCAACATGGAGTACAAGGCTACAAAGCGGTTTACTGTCGGTGCAAACATACTGTTCTCACATGTAAATCAGGATGTTTACAGTGAGGGTACGAGCTACACATCGCCATTCTACTCCTCACGTAACTGCGTTGTACCTTCCGACCCTATCTACAACGAGGACGGAACATGGAACCGTAGTTTCATCCGTAATTCCGACCGTAACCCATTGCTATCAATGATGTACGACTATCAGCGTGAGTATATCACCCGTTATTTCACCACCGTCTGGGGTGAGTATGAGTTTATCAAGAACCTGAAGTTGAAGTCAACATTGAGTTATGATAATGACAACAACAAGGGTGTCCAGTGGTACGACCCACGCACATCCAACGGTGATGACTACAACGGAGAGATGTACAAGGCAATGTACGAGCGCAATAAGTTAGTTTGGCAGAACCAGCTCACCTATAATATCACGCTCAATCAAGACCACCATTTAGATGCGTTGATAGGCTACGAGGTAGATGACCAGAAACGAGACTATCTCACCGGCGAGGCAATGGACTACGCAAGTTATGCGAAGAACGCATTGAGCAACGCCTCAACGGTGGTTTCCACAAGTGGATACGACACACGCACACGTATGCTTTCCTACTTAGGACGTATCAACTATGATTATCAGGAGAAATATTTCATAGGAGGAAGCTATCGTCTCGACGGCAGTTCACGCTTGGCAGACGGGCACCGCTGGGGCAGCTTCTGGTCGGTTTCCGGTGCATGGCGTATAGCAGAGGAGAAATTTATGGAAAGCGCAAGAAAGACTCTTAACGAGTTGAAGCTCCGTGTATCTTACGGTGTCAATGGTACATTGCCAACCGACTATTACGGATATATGGGACTCAGCGGACTGACAGAAGGATATATGGGAGAGCCGGCATACACGCTCTCGCAGATTGCCAATGAAGACCTGTCATGGGAGAAGAACCAGAACTTGAACATCGGTTTGGATGTCGGTTTGTGGAACAGGCTCAACGTAACTTTGGAGTACTACACACGTACCACAAAAGGTTTGTTGATGGACTATCCAGTTTCCCTGACAACAGGTTTCGACAGTTATCTGTTGAACATCGGTAAGGTAAGAAACCAAGGTGTTGAGTTGGAGATCAACTCGCAGAACTTCAGTACCCGTGATTTCTCTTGGAGCACGATGTTCTCACTCGCCCACAACAAGAACAAGATTCTTGAGTTGGACGGCAACCAGACAGAGATTATCAGTGGCTCACAGATCCACAAGGTGGGCGAGTCATACCGCACATTCTATCTCTTAGAATTTGCAGGCATCAACCCGGACACTGGTGCGCCACAGTTCTATAAGAACGACGTTCTCGAAGATGGCAGTTATGATAAGACAATCACGGAGAACGCAGATGAGGCGAACCGCATTCCATATAAGCATGCAGAGCCGAACATTACGGGAGGTCTCTCCAACACCCTTCGCTACAAGTGGTTTGACCTTAGCTTTATGATTTCATACCAGTTCGGTGGTCATTCATACGACACATGGGCACAGAAGACAGAGAACGGTGGTTACGATTTGGAGGCAAACATCCCAATATACTACCGCGATTCTTGGAAAAACCCAGGTGATATCACGAGGTATGAGGTATTCATTGAAGACCCGGAATATCCTATGCACAGTTATGCGAACACA
>JAJQAR010000385.1 GCA_021203705.1 Prevotella sp.
TCCCTCAAGAATTAGATTTAGATGCTTGGATAGAACGTCAAGTGGCTATTTATCCAAAAATATCTACAGAAGAATTGGCCACACAGTCTGGCAGGACTGCAAAAACGATTAAACGACACATTACAAAAATGCCACATATAAAATATATTGGCAGTGGATATAGTGGACATTGGGAAGTAAAGGAAAAAGGTAATTGAATAGGATTATTTTTGCATAAAAATAGGTTAAAAATTCAAAAAGTGTTTTGAGATGCCGTTACAACCACTATATTTGTGGGGTAAAATTAAAAAATAGTAATAAGAAAAAACCAAGTTATGAAGAAATTTTTACTCACGTTTTTCGTGGCAGTAACCGGTATGACGTGTATGGCGCAGAACTATGGGTTCACGTTGTACACATCAGAGGAGTATTTAGGATTAAGGGGTTTGGCACTGTCTGCTAACGGCAGGTATATCGCCGGAGTGCTTGGAGTGTCTGCCGGAAATGGTACGTTCATCCTCGATACCCAAACAGGCGATTTACAGATATGTGAGACAGGCGGAGAGTTTCGTGGCGTTTCCGACACCGGTGTTGCAATAGGTTATGGTCAGGGTGGTGTAATCACATGCGACATGGAAGGAAATGTGACATCCCTTGTCCAGGGCGGCTCCGGTATAGGCAATGCCATTACACCTGACGGTACACTTGCAGTGGGCAATGTATATCGAGATTATGCCGACGGCGGTTCAGCGTGGTACACCCATGCGTGTTATTGGAAAGACGGAGAGACGGTTCTCCTACCAGAGCCTACGGCAGAGGAGTTAGGCTTCGGTACTGACGGTACTTCGGCAATCGGAGTCAGTGCAGACGGCACACTGATAGTAGGTTACGTTATTGATAACTGGGCCACATATCCTTTAATAGTATGGAAGTTGAATGAGGATGGCACATACATCTGCGACCCTATCAGTAAGGACTATTACGAGGAGGACCAATGGGCAGAGAATAATCCTTATTATACTTTTAGTCCTACGGCAGTGAGCGGCAATGGCAAGTATATCGCTTTGATGTTGGAGTCGAGCAACAACGATCATATAGAGCGAATCGGCAGGTACAATATGGAGACGGGCAAATTGGAGGAAGCAGAGAATGACAACAACTTCCTGCCGTCAGGTGTCTCCGATGACGGATCTATTTTGGCTGCGTTGGGAGGAGTAGCCTCATTGAGCAAGCAGGGATATATATGGAGACCGGACAACAGCGAGGCAGTAACCATCCGTTCTCAATATCCAGAAGCCACTGATTTTGCAACCTACGACCTTGACGGAGACCACCAGCCGATGGCAATCACCCCCGATGGCAGATATATGATGGGTTTTGTGGGCTTTTATGATGAGGCGGAAGCCCAATATAAATACGGCACATACCTGTTTGACACACAGGCATACGAAGATGCGTTGGGCATTGTTGCTGTTACGAGATCAGATAACTCCAAAGAGGAGATATACGGCATAGACGGCACAAGGCGCAACAGTATGCAGCATGGTCTGAATATTGTGAGGAAGAATGGCAAGACGATAAAGTATATGAAGAAATAAAAATCGCTGATTTGTTTTGAACTTTGCATTACAAGTATTATCTTTGTGTTGTCATACGCTAATACAATAAAAACATAAAGATATGAAAGTTTTGCAAAGTTCATTTTTTCGTGCGATATGTGCGATTGTGGTAGGCATTCTGCTTATCAGTAATCCAGACAGTACTGTTACTGGTATCACCATTGCCATTGGAGCGATGTTTCTTATTTCCGGTGCTATTTCGTGTGCTACCTATTTTGCGGCTAAGGCACGAAAGAATGATGATGTGGAGGTGTATGATGAGCAAGGACGACTTATCGCCCCTATTAAGCCGGTATTCCCGATAGTGGGTTTGGGCAGCGTGTTGCTTGGCTTGGTTCTAATGCTGCTGCCAGGTGTTTTCGTCAAGTCACTGATGTATGTTCTCGGTGCGATATTGCTTTTAGGAGCGATAAACCAGTTTATGTCTCTTATCAGTGCTAACAGGGTAAGCCATATTCCTTTGTGGTTCTGGATTTGTCCGATAATAATTCTGCTCATCGGTTTGTTTGTGATCCTCAAACCAATGGAATCGGCAAGTCTGCCACTTATCATAATAGGTTGGTGTCTCCTCCTTTACGGAGTTTCTGAATGTATCAATGCCATAAAGATCAACAAGGTAAGAAAGCGCATAATGAAGGAAATGGAGGCTCGACAGGCAGCGAAAGAGGCAGAAGGTGCGGAGGTTGTAGAAGCTGAGACGGAAGAAATTAAGGAAATCGAAGCCGAATGATTTGAATGAAGTTTTTTATCAATTGAATGAGAATAAAGATTTATACCAAATTTTGTTGGATAAAAATCAAATATTAAATTACTTTTTGTAAATGATTTTATATCTTTGCAAAAAGTATTTTGCAATTCTGGGCAATACATGGTTATTCTATCTGTTCTTGTTACTGGGTTGCGTTGCTTCTTTAAAATTTAATACATATAAAAACATAACATAATGGACAAGTCGAAGTGTTTTTTTGCTGTCGATCTCGGAGCAACGAGCGGCAGGACTGTCGTCGGTACAATTGCTGACGGAAAGGTGGAAATAGAGGAAATTACCCGTTTTGCCAATAACCTGATAGAGACGGGCGGTCATTTCTATTGGGATATATATGCCTTGTACTTTGAGATTATCAGGGGCTTGAAAGTTGTGGCAAAGCGAGGTATTGATATAACGAGTATCGGAATAGACACATGGGGAGTGGATTTCGTGTGCATAGGCGATGACGGTGCGCTGCTCCGCAATCCGTTGGCATACCGCGACCCTCATACCTTTGGCGCAATGGAAGAATATTTCAACAATGTAGTACCGAAGGAGGAGGTATATAAGATTACTGG
>JAJQAR010000289.1 GCA_021203705.1 Prevotella sp.
GCGTTTAAAGAAAAAGTACTCCCGCTTTATCACAACAACGGGAAATTGCGACTGACCCGACTTTTCTTTTACTCCTTAATTAAACTAAACTATTCTTGCTCCTGTAGGGTCAACAGACAGCAACTAATTAAAAAATTCTATCCCATGAAAAAATCTATTCTATTCAAAGCATTATTAGCAACTTTGTTGCTCATTCTCCCAACACTCCGCTCCTTTGCCTATGATTTTTATAATAAAGATACGGGAATAGCAATCTATTATAATATTACCTCATCTGAAGAAGACAATTATACTGTAGAGGTAACAGCTAAAGAGTACAATTCAACCTCAAACAGTTCTGCCTACCCAGGTGATGTCGTAATTCCTTCAACTGTGGAATACAATGGTACAACCTATTACGTTACAGGCATAGGTGATTATGCGTTCTATAATTGTAAAAGCCTCACATCAATTGAGTTACCAAGTAACTTAACAAGTATAGGTGCTTATGCGTTCTATACTTGTAAAAGTCTCACATCAATTGCGATACCCAGCAATGTAACAAGTATAGGTAAATATGCTTTCTACTCTTGTTTTCTTATTACCTCTATAGAGATACCCAGCAGTGTTACAAGTATAGGTGATAATGCTTTTCAATATTGCACGAGTCTTACATCAATAGTGATACCCAACAGCGTTACAAGTATCAGTGCTTATGCTTTCCAAAATTGCACGAGCCTTACATCAATAGTGATACCCAACAGCATTACAAATATAGGGGATTATGCATTTCAGAGCTGTACTAGCCTTTCCCATATAACATCACTAAACCCTGAACCTCCTGTATGTGACAATAACGTCTTCAATGGCATAGATTATAACTCTTGTCTGTTGTCAGTGCCAGTTGGATCAAAAGAGGCATACGCAAGTGCTTATGAATGGAATGAATTCTACAATATAGAAGAAACAGAAGAAGAAACATACGATGACTCCTCATCAGACATATCTAATTTCTCTGCTGAAAACGAATACGGAACAACCATCTATTATAACGTCACATCATCAGAAGAAGGTAATTATACTGTGGAGGTAACAAACATTTTTGGAGCTTCAACTACACAGGAATACCAAACGACAAAAGTAGCTCTTATGCTGAATATTGCTTCGGAAATAGCTGTGGCTGAAAAACAATGTGAAAATATTCTGGATGAAGTAAATGAAATTTATAATAGTGGGGATTACGATGCAGAATCCGTAAATCTTATAATGGAAGAAATTTCGGGACTAATGAGTGATATTAATTCTCAGATTAGGGAGATATATAACTCTTATGGAATATCAATTAGTGCGGAATACACAGAGGGATACAAAAACCTTCAGAATGAAATTACGGCAATTATGGCGGAAATCAAAGACTATTTAGATGCATCAAATAGTGAGGATTCCGAAAATCAAAAAGAGGTAATCAAGGCTGAAATTGAGGAGACTATTCAAGAATTAATCAGTTTAGCAGCAACTGTTACAGACCCAATCAGTACTGCCTATGTTGATGATGTCATAATTCCTTCAACTGTAGAATATGAGGGTATCACCTATACTGTAACGAGCATAGGAGTAAGTGCTTTCAATGGCTCTACTAACCTTACATCAATAGAGATACCAAGCAGCGTTACAAGCATAGGAGAGAGCGCATTCTCTGGCTGTTCGAGTCTTTCCAATATAACATCACTAAACCCAGAACCTCCTGTATGTGCCAGTGACGCGTTCGATAGTGTAGATAAAACCACTTGTATATTGACTGTGCCAGTTGGAGCAAAAGAGTTATACGCAAGTGCGGATGTGTGGAACGAATTCGACAATATAAAAGAAGCGGGTGAAGAAACTTCCTCATCTTTTACATACGACAGTAATACAGTACTAGACGCGGATTATTTGATCAACAACAAGATAACCGAACTCATAATCGGTGAGGATGTTGTATCAATTCCAGAGATATTCAGTCAAATGAAATACCTCGAAAAGATATATTACTACGCTGTAAACGCAGGTATAGCAGAAGCGTTGGAAATCTTGAAATCTATTTTTGCCAATTGTCCAAATCTCAAAACCTTTGTATTCGGTGATAAAGTCCAGGTAATTCCTGATTATCTGCTAAGGGACTGTGTCGGCATCGAGTCAATAGAACTGCCAAGCAGCATTACAAGTATCGGGAAAAATGCTTTCGACGGTTGCACAGGTCTGAATAAAATTGTGTTGCCAAGCGGCATTAAGGAAATTGGAATTGGGGCTTTCAAAGGTTGTATAAACCTGAAATCTGTTGAGGGATTTGGCAGTTTAGGCATAACAGCCATACCTGACAGTCTTTTCCACGGCTGCACGGCTCTTGAATCAATCGAAATCCCAAGCGGTGTAACAAGCATCGGCAAGAACGCTTTCTACTATTGTGAGAATATCACTATAATTGAAATCACCAACAATGTAACTATTATCGGTGACAATGCTTTCGGCAACTGCTCCAACCTCAAGACTCTTGAATACAATGCCAAGAACATGGAATCGCTCAGTGGAAACGCTTTCTCCAATTGTCCTGTCGAATCCATGACTATCGGTGAGAAAGTCGAATACGTTCCTATGGAACTCAACCAGCTTACCAACATCACGACTATTTATTATAATGCCGTTTCTGCTGACATCGCTATATCGGTAGAGACATTGCAGTCATTATTCTCTTATTTCAAGAACCTCACGAACTTTATAATCGGTGAGACTGTAAAGACAATTGTTGATTACGTATTGAAAAACTGTGTCTCTATTGAATCTATCGAACTTCCGAGCAGCATCACAAGTATCGGAAAAGGATTATTTGATGGTTGTATAAAACTTAAAGAGATAAAAGGCTTCGGCGACTTAGGAATAACAGCTCTGCCTGACAG
>JAJQAR010000309.1 GCA_021203705.1 Prevotella sp.
TTTTTGATGAGCGTGAAGTGACAATCTGTGAATGAGGGTTTTGGATTATGCGTTTGACATTCTTGACATAATCATCTACCACGCCTTGAAATGCCGTCATCCAAGTGGCATCATTATTCAAGCGTCCACGGCTGAACTCTTGTAGTGTTATACTAAGATAGCGGTATATGACATTCTCGTATTCATCATTAACCTCACGCAACAAAGTCTTATAGTCATTCTTTGTGTCGAGTTTTGGAGAAACCACATCAAAGGTCACGTATGCATCTCTATGTATGCCATTTTTCAGATATGAGAATTCTATTTTGAACAATCCCGGCTCGTTGAGGAAATCCAGTTCACCATTAAGAGATTTCTCCTCGTGCCCTTGTAATTCCTCGTCCAAGAAGAAACTATCTTCGATATCCTTCCTAACGTGTCTGATTTCAGGAACAGAGTTTTTGTCAACACCATGAAAGAGAATACGGACTTGATATTTACACGTCTCAAAAACCACGGGCCACAGCTTGTCCCAATCAGTTCCGTCTTTAAGTCGTTCATTCTCACTGTCATCAGTATTTTGTTTTGTAATAGGATTATACAAGCAGAGGTGGCACACATCCTTTGACCTGTAACAACAATACTTCTCTGGCGCATCAATCTCAGGGTTGTTTTTCTTTGTATAGTTTATACGCCCCTGAAAGCGTTGCCATGAATAACTGATGTCCTGTGTACGGACAATCACGTCATAGTCAGGATGAGTGAATTTTATAACCTCTGTCTGCATATTGTTATATTAAGGCCAGAAACGAGTGAAATCCTGATTGTAAAGGCGGTCAATCATTTCCTGTATCTTTTGTTTTGCAGTCTGTTGGTTGTCTTTGCCTTCCTCTGTATGGATGTCAGGAGCGATAGCCTTCAGCCATTCTAAACGGTCATTATATTTTATGTCATTCTGTGTCGTATATTCTTTAGACAAAGCGAACATTTCAGCATCACCCTCAATACGAGGAAGGATTTTCATCAACAAAATGTTGTTAACAGCTTGGTCAATAATGTTTTCAAGTGATTGTTCATCGTTATTGTCATCCAGCATCACACCGACCATGATTGTCAATTCGTTGAGTACACGGTAGCTGACCTCGAAAGGCGTTCCCTTTAAAGCCTTATTGATTTCATCCAATTTTTGTGGAAGCAATGCCTTTATTTCTTCTGCTTCATTAGGATGTTTCTCAATTACCTCATCTGCAGTAACATAGTGTTGTGAGAATGCCTGTTGCCAGAATTTCTGTTCATCCTCATCTTTGGTATATTCAAGTTTCTTGCTACCGCCAAACATATCAGATAATTTGCCACCGTTCATTTCTATGGTTAGTGCCCTGTCAATTACCTTGCGTGAGAATTGATGAGTAGTATCATCCATATTGACAGTACCGATAATAAGAACATTGTCAGGCAAAGAGAGACCTTCGGTTGTAAGATCATTTCTGTTGCCAACATTCTCCAGAATATCATTTTCCGTATCTATACCGAATAGTTTCATGTATATATCCCTATCGGTTAATTGCCGTGAGAACGACTCGCCAGTGTGCGAGTTTCTTGTATTTGGCATTTCCTCTAATTCACGGAAATATTTTGCATCTATAATTATTTCAGTCTTGATAGTGTTCATGTCCACGCTGTCATACCCCTCATATTTTGGATGTTTTCTTGTTTCCAAAATACTCAATATCTCAGCAAAATACTGTTCGACTGGTGCTATATTCATTTCATCAAGACAGACAAAGAATGGAACATCAGGAAACATTTTTGCCTTCACCAAAAATTTCACAAATTTCTTGAATTGGTAGCCCTTGCTTAGATTACTGTAATATCCCAATAATTCTGTAGAATCATGCCAATTAGGTTTCACCTCTATCATACAGTAATTTCCCGGTGTCGTTCCATCCTTGTCCTGCAAGAATTTAGGACAAGATTTGAATGCAAACTCCCTGACAATACGGCTCTTACCAGTGCCAGAGATACCGGCAAGAAGGAGAAAAGGCTTGGTTCGGAGAGCGTAGATGAATTTATTGTAAATACTTATATCTTCTTTTGGAATTATTTTTTCAAACATCTGAGGTATGCCAAAGGGCCATTTAAAATTTGTGTTGTCAAACATTATTGGCAAGTCAAATTTCAAGTATCCACAGTCATTCCATAATATATTTGATAATGTTTTGTTCAGATACCAACTGTCATTCATTTCCTCACGATAGAACCAACCTGCCCAATATTCATGTTCGTCATCTTTCAAGATAAACATAATAATGGGATTATTTTCAGAATCATAATTTTCATTGGGAAATCCGCTGTTTTCAGGCTTTAAGATTTCTATTCTTTTTTCATTGTTTTGTTCACGTAAACTATTAGAACTCTGTCTTCTTGTAGAAATAATCTCATCTTGTTGAGTTCTTCCTAAAGAAAGACTATTAACCTTAAAACTCCAACTGTATGATTGACCATCGTTAGATACTCCTGAATTATCGAAGAATTCTTGAAAATCATCATCAGAGATTGATCCCTTTGGAAAGTCAATATACGTCTGACTACCACCACCAACAGAGTTTATGGTATTCGTTATAGCTTTAAACTCATTTTGAGTAAGTTTTCGAAAAACAAGACTTATTACTTTATTCATAGGTATAAATATATTAAGTATTCTGTTATTTGCAATTCTTTTTTGCTGTTATTGCTTCGGAAGCGTTTATAATTAATTTTGTCAACTTCTACATTTCCGTATTGTCTAAGGAAATCGCAAAGGTTTCCAATTTCTAATAAACCATCTTCACTATAACTTATAAATATATTTTTGGTTTTTATATTTCTGATAATTTTGTCAAAAGAATCTCTAATTTTTACTTTAGAACAAACATTAGAATACTGCTCTC
>JAJQAR010000064.1 GCA_021203705.1 Prevotella sp.
AGGCATTGTTTCTTATCTCTTATTTCTTATTTCTTATTTTGCGCCACCGGCGCATTGTCTGCAAAGGAATACAATTATGTCTCCTTCGACAACGACATGACCAAGACTCGTATCTACACTCTCGACAATGGTCTCAAAGTGTATCTGTCTGTCAACCCGGAGAAGCCGCGTATCCAGACTTTCATCGCTGTAAAGACAGGAAGCCGCAACGACCCTGCCGAGACTACTGGTCTTGCCCATTATCTTGAGCACCTCATGTTCAAGGGCACGAAACAGTTCGGCACTACTGATGCCGTCAGTGAGGCTCCTCTCCTCGACTCTATCCAGAACCGTTTCGAGGTTTACAGAACGCTTACCGCCCCTGATGAACGCAAGGCTTATTATAATGAGATTGACAGTATCTCACAGATAGCAGCAAAATACAACATCCCCAACGAGTACGACAAACTGATGGCATCCCTTGGATCTTCTGGCTCCAACGCCTATACATGGTACGACGAGACAGTCTATGTTGAGGACATCCCCTCCAATGAGGTTGACAACTGGGCTAAAATACAGGCTGATCGCTTTATGAACATGGTAATAAGAGGTTTCCATACCGAACTTGAGGCAGTTTATGAGGAGTACAACATCAGTCTTGCTGACGATGGGGATAAGATGTGGAACGCCATGTTTGCAAAAGCTTTCCCCAATCATCCTTACGGCACGCAGACTACACTCGGCACGCAGGAGCACCTCAAGAACCCATCGATTGTCAACATAAAGAATTATTTCAACCGCTACTATTGCCCTAACAATGTGGCAATCTGTATGTCCGGTGATCTCAATCCTGATGATGTCATTGCCACTATCGACAAGTATTTCGGCTCTTGGAAACCGAATAATGACCTTTCCTACCCATACTTTGCCCCTGTTCCTGACCTCACTGCTCACGTAGACACCACTGTCATAGGTCAGGAGAGTGAGAACATTTACGTAGCTTGGAAATTCAACGCCGCCGCATCCTTGCAGGCAGACACTCTCAACCTCATTGACCACATCCTCGCTAACGGCAAAGCAGGAATGCTCGATCTTGACCTTAAACAGAATATGAAACTCCTTGATGCATCTTCTTTCTTAGGTGAGATGGCTGAATATTCAGGATTGATTCTGGAAGGCACTCCAAAGGAAGGGCAGTCGCTCGACGAGGTGAAAGATTTGTTATTGGGCGAAATTGAGAAATTGAAGACTGGGGATTTCTCTGATGATATGCTGCCCTCCATTCTCAACAACATGAAACTTGATTACTACAAGTCTCTCGAAAACAACTGGAGTCGTGCCCAATTGTATGTTGACGCTTTCATTAACGGCAAGGACTGGGGCAATGTCGTCAACCGTCTTGACCGCCTTTCCAAAATCTCCAAACAGGACGTAATTGACTTTGCCAACCGCCATTTCGGTGACAACTATGTGGCTGTTTACAAGATTATCGGCAACGATACCACTCAGAAGAAAATCGACAAACCACACATCACCCCTATCCCTGCAAACCGTGATGAACAGAGCGACTTTGTCAAGAGTATCGTCAACTCCAACGTTGAGCCTATACAGCCTAAATTCCTCGACTTTGACAAGGATCTCGTAAAAGGCACTACCGGCAACGGACTGCCTGTACTTTACGTGCCAAACACCGAGAACGGTCGCTTTGAGATGAGTTTCAGGTTCAACTTCGGTGAGGAAGCAGACAAGTGGCTGCCTTACGCAGCAGAATATTTCTCATATCTCGGCACCGACAAACTTTCTGCCGAACAACTGAAACTGCAGTTCTACAAACTTGCTTGTGATTTCGACATTGACGTGAACGAGAAGACAATTTACATCGAGCTCAACGGTCTTGATGAGAATATGCCGCAGGCTCTTGCCCTTATGGAAGATGTTCTTGCCAACGCAAAGGTTGACGTGGATGCCTACAACAGCTATGTTGACTTGGTTGACAAAGCCCGAAAGGATGACAAACTCGACCAGCGTGCCAACTTCCTCGCTCTAAGGCAATACGGTATGTATGGCACGTATAGCCACACTCTCAACAAGCCTTCCACAGAGGAACTTCAGAGCATGAACCCACAGACATTTGTTGACATGATTAAAAACCTGAGAAATTACAGTCATTACCTACTCTATTACGGTCCTACATCATTGAATGACCTCATCGCCACGGTTGACAAGGAACACTCCACACCGGCTCAATTCACTGCTGACCCTGTTTCCAAAAAATACACCTTGCAGACCTCTCCAGAAAATGAGATTATCGTTGCTCCATACGAGGCTAAAAACATCTATATGGTGCAATACCACAACGAGGGCAGCGAGTGGAGCCCGGAGAAACAGGCTATTATCCAACTTTTCAACGAATATTTTGGTGAAGGTATGAACGCCCTTGTGTTCCAGGAACTCCGTGAGACACGCGGCCTCGCTTACAGTGCTGCTGCTTGGTACGCCGTGCCTGACTACAAGGATGTCCCTGAATACATGATGACATACATTGTCTCGCAGAACGACAAGATGATGGACTGTATCAACACATTCAACAATCTTTTAAACGAAATGCCTGTCTCTGACAAATCATTCAATTTGGCTAAGCAGTCATTGAAAAAGAGTATCGAAACTCAGCGTTCCACGAAATTCAACATCATCCGTTCCTATCTCAATGTACAGAACCTCGGTATCGACTACGACATCAGAGAGAAAGTTTACAACGCTCTCCCCTCCCTCACCATCTCTGACATAACAAACTTCGAGAAAGAGAACATAGCTTCCAAGCCTTACCGTTACATCATACTCGGAGATCCTAACGATATTGACATCGAAAGTTTGAAGAAAATCGCCCCCGTAAAGCAGCTAACCACCGAGGACATTTTC
>JAJQAR010000313.1 GCA_021203705.1 Prevotella sp.
CCGTATGCGTCATGGTGAGGCCAACGTGCTGTGGCAAGGAGCTGTAAAGTGGTTCGCCAAATCATCGGGCACAACGAACGACAAATCGAAATTCATTCCAGTCAGTCGAGATGGGCTTAGTCATATACATTATCAGGGAGGCATAGATACCGTAGCCCTGTATTTGGCAAACAATCCAAAGAGTAATTTCTTTTCGGGGAAAGGACTTATACTCGGAGGCAGTCATTCTCAGAATTACGACCTTCCGAACAGTCTTGTTGGTGACCTTAGTGCGATACTCATCGAGAGAATAAATCCATTCTTTAATTATCTTAGAGTACCGAAAAAACGTACGGCACTGCTGTCAGATTTTGAGGTTAAGCGAGAGCGGATAGCTATGGAGACGATGAACAGGAATGTGGTGTCTATAAGCGGTGTTCCATCGTGGATGCTCTCTGTATTGAAAGAGGTGCTGGAACTTACTGGGCGGGAGCGAATAGATGAGGTATGGCCAAATCTTGAGGTGTTCTTTCACGGCGGTGTGGCATTCACGCCTTACCGTAAGCAATATGAGAAGATAATCACGTTGCCCGGTATGCACTATATGGAGACGTATAATGCGAGTGAGGGTTTCTTCGGTTTGCAGAGCGACCTGAAAGACAAGTCAATGCTTCTCATGCTCGATTACGGTATTTTCTATGAGTTCATACCGGTTGATGAGTTCTACAACGACAAACCGAATGTGGTTCCATTGACGGGCGTTAAGACGGGTGTCAACTATGCAATGGTGATTTCCACATCGTGTGGCTTGTGGAGATATGTCATCGGAGACACAGTAAAGTTCACTTCTGTAAATCCTTACAAGTTTGTCATTACCGGAAGAACAAAGAGTTTCATTAATGCTTTTGGTGAGGAGCTTATCGTGGATAATGCCGACAAAGGTCTTGAATACGCATGTAAGCAGACGGGAGCGCAAGTGTTGGAATATACCGCCGCTCCGGTGTTCATGGACGGTAATGCGAAGTGCAGGCACCAGTGGTTGATTGAGTTCTCCCATGAGCCGGAGGATATCGACAAGTTTGCTGCAATACTTGATGGCAAGCTGCAGGAACTGAACAGCGATTATGAGGCGAAGCGTTTCAAGGATATCACATTACAGCATCTTGAGATAGTAATAGCGAGGAAGGGTCTTTTCAACGACTGGCTCAAATCGAAAGGCAAGTTGGGCGGTCAGCATAAGGTGCCACGACTGAACAATAGTCGAGATATCATAGAACAGATGTTGAGATTTAACGTACACAAGTAATGCCATTTTATTATTTTGGCGCAAATGATTGGAGACAGAAATAAGGGTTTTTTATCAGTCGTGCTGTTAGGCATAGTCGTGATAATCTGTTCATGCGCCAGGATGGGCTCACCCGATGGCGGATGGTATGACGAGACACCTCCCCGCATAGTAGGTTGCAGTCCCGATGACCAGGGTACCGGTGTGCAACCAAAGAAGATTGTCATATCGTTTGACGAATATATCCAGATAGACAACCCTACGGAAAATGTGGTGATATCACCACCCCAGATAGAGACACCAGAGATAAAAGCTGCGGGCAAGAAGATTATTGTAGAGTTGAAAGATACCCTCAAGGAGAATACCACTTATACGGTTGACTTCTCTGATGCCATTACAGACAACAACGAGAGTAATCCATTAGGCAATTACACCTATAGTTTTTCCACGGGCGACCATATAGACACGCTCGAAGTGGCAGGTTATGTGCTTAATGCAGAAAACTTAGAACCTATTAAGGGAGTTCTTGTGGGGCTTTACAATGATCTTAGCGATACAGTGTTTTGCAAAGAGCCGATGCTCCGTGTGTCACGAACAGACGGTAGGGGAAAATTTATAATCAAGGGTATCGCTCCGGGCAAATACCGTATCTATGCTCTCGCCGATGCCGACAACAACTATATCTTTAACCAAAAGAGTGAGCAGATAGCTTTCGATACTACGGTTATTGTTCCTACATTCAAGCCAGACATCCGTCAGGACACAGTGTGGCTCGATTCTCTGCATATTGATTCCATAAGGCAAGTGCCTTATACACATTTCATTCCTGATGATATCGTATTGCGTGCCTTCACAGAGGAACAGACAGACAGGTATCTCATCAAGACGGAACGTAAAGATGCCAACCGCTTCACGTTTTATTTCAGCAATGGAGATGAGAATCTGCCGGAGATAAAGGGGCTGAATTTTGACGAGAAAGGTGCATTTGTTGTAGAGTCGAGTGAAAAGCTTGACACTATTACTTATTGGTTGAGAGATTCGCTGCTGATAAACCAGGACACCCTCACGATGGAAGTGAAATACATGGCTACCGACACGGCTGGCGTGTTGCAGTTGGTGACAGATACTTTGGAGATGCTCTCAAAAGACCCGTATGAGAAGCGTATGAAGAAACAGAAGGAAGCGCGTGAGGAATGGGAGAAGAAACAGGAGAAGGCGAAGAAACATGACAAGTCATACGAGACGGTGATGCCTGTTGATGCACTTGAACCGAAATATAAAGTGGCATCAGAACCAGACCCTGACCAGAATATTATCATCTCGATGCCTACACCGTTGCAATATATCGATACAGCGCGCATACATCTGTATTCAAAATACGATAGTCTGTGGTATCGCTCGCCATTCGTGTTCAGGGAGCAGAAGGGCGTGCCCCGAAGTTATGAGGTGCTCGGAGAGTGGCGTCCCGGAGTGGAATACAGTTTTGAGGTTGACTCTCTTGCATTCACGGATATCTATGGTATGGTATCAGATGCATACAAACAAGGTTTGAAGGGCAAGACGGAAGATTCATACGCCACTGTTCTCATTTCCTTGACGGGGATGTCCGACACTACTGTAG
>JAJQAR010000305.1 GCA_021203705.1 Prevotella sp.
ATAATAAACAACTCTTTGTTTACAGTAAAGACAACGATACTTATCTCAGTGATTATTTTTCTATGAGCATTGGGACAAAAAGTTCTGTTCGTAAAGAAATAGATAGAACCTGTGATAAAGAAGAAAAAGACGAATTATATAAGCAATTAGACGAATATAAAGACGAAGACATTGTAACTCTTAACAAAAATAAAAACGGTTCACACATTATTCTTCCAATCGCCGCTGCTTTTATTGCAAAAGACTTAGTTAATAAAATTAATCAGGCTCAAATGCAAAGGCAGTTAAGAAAAGAAGATAAATACCGTGCAGGGAGTATTGAAGCTCAATATGATAATTATTTATCTCCTATGGAGCAAGTTACAATGTTTGAAAAATATACACGAAATCATTCCACCAAAAGCAAGGGAATTGATTTTGAAAAGTAGGACAATTTATGAATTACCCATCAATGTTAAATGCAAAATACGATAAGTACAAAGAATTTGAAACACCCAGCAGCCGTCACAGGCTTTTACTGTTAAATGACGGATGTAAAGACGGGTATGACTCATATCCTTTTCGTTGGGATGAAGATGCAATGAAAAGTCCATTCGGTAAGGCGGATGTACTTACAATCGGCAACAAATACACAGGAGAACACATTGATTTTCTTCTATCATATTATTCAAATGTACGCAGAGAAATTATTGCGTGTGCCGATTATCTTGATAATCGCACAATTACATATATTGTTTCACCATCATTTTCTCAAATAATTGGTTCAACAGGAGAACCCGTTGATGTTAATCTTAATCAGATAAGAGAGTTTCTTTTACAGCATAATGTTAATGATGACCAAATTAAGAGTATTGAGAACGGCGGCATTATGTATTTTAACGATAAAGACATTTCTATCAGCATGTCTGACTTTGTTAATAAATATATTGAAAAACATATGGAGCAAATATTAGATGACTTCTTTAGTGACAAAAAATCTGTACATCCTGATTCGTCTGTACATAATGCACTTTCTTTTGCTATACAGCTTCATTTTGAGTGCTGCGTAGATTTTAATGACTTTGTTAATGATTTCAAAGACCGCCTTGATCAATATTCAACATGGGCTTTATGTTTAGTCCCTGACGATGGAACCTTACCGTTTGAAATGAACATTGATTCAAAAATTCAGCTATCAAAGCCTTTAATCTGCTGTATAAATAATTCTATTGCCGAACATGCAGATTCCTTAAAGAACATTTATACAGAAATTCATAACGATATTGAAATTGCTAATGATGAAATTGAAAAATAAGGAGATTTAATATGCAAGAAGAAATACTTGAGTATCAAGATAAAATTTATGATTTATATAATGATTATTCATCACACGGGCACGGCGGCAAGTATTATGGTCTTGATGTGATATATGACACGACAACGCAAAATGGAACATTTTATAACAAGGCACATGTGCAGACCTTTGAAAAGGATAACAGCAGAGCTGAGTTCCTATTATCGTATGACACAGTAGTTGCGTGCGTTGAAAGACAGTTTGGTCCAAACAACTGTTGTGCACAGGAACAATATACCGTAGGTGGCAAATATTCTGTTACAACTGGAAGACATGTTAAAGAGTTCTTAATGCAGAACGGGTTAGACGAAGATACTGCAAATAAAATTAAGCACGGCGGTGTTTATCCTGAAACAAAGACAAAAGAAATAGAACTCGAAGAGGAGAGATAATAATGACCAAATATAATTACATGGAAGCTATTAAACAGGACATAGATAACTTTGTTAAGAATGACTTTAATTATAAAGGCTACTTCAATTCTGAAAAAGAACTTAAAGATACTTTGTCATCTGAAGGGATTGAAAGTTTTGTAGGAGAGAATTTTTGTTATATGCAAAACAATGATACTGCAAAAGAATATGTCTTGAGCAATAAAGATATTTTAAAAGAAATGTGCAGCGATGAAAAGACACCATTCCCGTCTGATGTAATGTTGGATATGATTGTCAGCAATGATTTTGTCCATCTCGATTCTATTATAAGATTAGATCTGTTTTCTAAAGCCATAGATGAATATTTTGATGAACACATAACTGAATTAACAGACTATTTCACTCCAGCATTTAAAAAAAATCTTGTCTGTGTCAATGACTCTATTGAAAGAGATATATAGAGGTGAAGTTTATGGAAAAATATCATTATATGTCCCATATGGTTGAAGACATAAAAGATTATGTTGATAATGACTTTCAATTTTCGGACTTGTCTGATTGCTGCAACAGTTTTGAAAACTTTAAACAGCGTTTGTCTGAGAAGCTAGAAGAAACAATTCTTTTAGACGACTGCGGTGTTACAGGGCTATATGATGACATTCATTACAATGATAAATGGTCTGCAAAAGACTGTGTATTAGACAACACAGACCTTATGCATGATGCAGTTGCAGCAGGATATGCAACTGAGGACAACATGGCTCACAAATTTTACAGTGGTGATTACAAATATATTGATACTGCTATTAGAGAATGTTTGCTTCCACGAGCAATAGATAAATATATTGACAGTAATGAAGAAGAACTAATGGGTGAATATGATGTGTTCTGTGATGTTACATATTGGGATATAAATAATTATCTTGAAAATTATCTTATAGATAATGATGATGTTTACTCTCATTGCAGAACAGACAACGGGTTTGATGATTTTAAGAAAGACTTGTCAGAAGCTCTGCAAGATTTAATTATATCTAAAGATGATAAAGAAATATATTCAGATGTTCGCATTGTCCCTGTATCTGGTGACATTATTAAAAATGCTGTCGATGGATATATTAAGGATAATGAAGAAGAATTGAAAGTTGAATATAACGAACGCTCCGAGGTTAAAGA
>JAJQAR010000001.1 GCA_021203705.1 Prevotella sp.
AGCCTGAGGAGGTCTATTGCCTATCTCAAGCCCCAATGTATCCAAATTGACGGTCTTGGAGGCCGTTCGCTTTCCTTTAGGTTCTTCAGCCATGATGTGCGGATTGCCCGGGAGTGGAAATTACTCAAACTCAGGATTGACGAGGATCCTGCCGCAGTATTCGCAGACAATCAGCTTGTTGTTGGCGGAAATGTTCACGAGCCTCTGAGGGGCGATCGTGTTGAAGCATCCGCCGCAGGCGTTGCCGTTGTAGACGGAGACCACGGCAAGATGGTTGCGGTTGCTGCTGCGGATGTGCTCGTAGGCGCTCATCGTCCTCGCGTCGATCTTGGCCACGGCCTTCTCCCTCTCGGCCTGCAGCTTCTCCTCGTCCTTGGCCGTGGAGGCGATGATGTCGGCCAGCTCGTCCTTCTTCTCCTTCAGGTCGTCATTCCTCACGGCGATCTTCTCCTTCACGGCCTCGGCATCCATCTTCTTGTTCGCGATCTGCTCCTTGGCTTCGGAAATGTTCTTCTCGGCGATCTGCCTCAGCAGGTCCAGATTCTCCATCTCCTTGGTCAGCGAATCGTATTCGCGGCTGTTTGCCACATGGTCCACCTGAGCCCTGTACTTCTCAAGCTGGCTGTCATTGTCGACGATCTGGTTCTTGTATTCGGCTATCTTGCGCGTGTAGTCCTCGATCTGGGACTGGATGTGCGCCGCCTTCGCCTTGCGGTCCGCGATCTCATTCTCCAGAGCCTCCACCTCAAGCGGGAGCTCGCCTCTGAGCTGCACGATCTTGTCGATCTGGGTGTCAATCTGCTGCAGCGTGTAGAGAGTCTTCAGCTTCTCGGCCACGCTGATGTCCGAGTCGGCGAAATTTTTCTGAATAGAAACGAATGTCTCCCTCTGGTCTATCGGGGTCTCTATTTTCTTGATCTTCTTCGTTGCCATTATATATATGTTAATAGTATCTTACCGGATTCTGAAGCTGGCGCTCCGAAATTTGGACTGCAAATGTAGGAAAATTTTTCTTTAACAGAGAATATAAAGTTTGAACTATATATTTTTCACTCTCATAGTGTCCGATGTCCAGAATCATGAAATTTTCAGGCGTGAAGAAGTGGTGGTAGTGGAAGTCCGCGCTGATGTAGGCCTGGGCCCCGGCAGCCTGCGCCCGGGCGATCAGATCCGAGCCCGAACCACCGCACATGGCAACCCGCCTGACGTTCCCCACCGGTCTGGAGCAGCGCATCGTCTCCAGTTCGAAGGCGTTCTTGACAAGGCTGATGAAATCCTGAGGATCCGCGACCGGCTCCGGAAAGTCGCCCACCGTGCCGAGACCGACTCCGCCGGGCTCCGGATCCAGGATCCGGATGTCCTGCAGTCCCAGACGCAGGGCCATCTGCCAGCTGACTCCCTCCACGACCTTGTCCGCCGGAGTGTGAAGGGCATAGACCAGCATGTCGTTCCGGACAGCCTCCATCACCGCGTCCGCCACGGGATCGCCCGGATGCAGCTGCCTCAGGCCGTGGAAGATCAGCGGATGATGCGTCACCACCATGTTCGCGCCTACGTTCCGCGCCTCCCTCAGCAGCTCCACGCTGCAGTCCAGGCCGAGCATGATCCCGGTCACCTCCTGCTCCGGCGACCCGATGCACAGCCCGCTGTTGTCCCACTTCTCCTGGATCTCCAGTCCCGCGAACTGTTCCAGAATCTTGGCTATTTCTTCCGCTTTCATTTCCTTGCAATTAATTTACAGCCCCCTGCGGATCTCCACAAGCTGGGTCCTGATGGACTTGAGACTCTCGACCACCTTGGCCTTCCTGGCCACTTCCTCGCCCTCGCCCTGCAGCTTTCTGGCAGCCCCGTCGAGAGTCAGTCCGCAGTCCCGCACCAGATAGTGGACCTGCTTGAGGACCTCGACGTCGGCCTCGACGTACAGACGGTTGCCCTTGGCGTTGCGGGCAGGATGAACGTATTTGGAAAAAGTGTCGGACCAGAAACGGACAAGGGAGACGCTCTCTCCGAGGGTATCGGCGACTTCACCGATCGTGTAATACAATTTTTCCATATGCAGCAGTTACGTTATTAGTTTCAATTTAGGGTTATCGAACAGAAGCCCTCGGTCAGTCCATGGACTGACCAATGGTGGCTGCCATCACCAGCATCCTCACATAATCATCCGGAGTGAAATTCGAGAAATAGTAGTTCACCGGATCCACCGGTTTTCCGTCCCGAATCACCTCATAGTGAAGATGCGGGGCAAAACTGACTCCCGACACCCCTACATTCCCGATCACAGTGTTCTCGTCCACGTGCTGTCCGTTGGTCACCAGATTCTTCGCAAAATGAGCATACCTGGTCACAAATCCCCCCAGATGACTGATTTCAACCACATTGCCCTCTCCCTTGGCCGACCTCGTCACCTTGGTGACCACTCCCTTTCCGGCAGCATGCACCGGAGTTCCCGACGGGACGATCAGATCCATCCAGTCATGCTGTGTCATCACCTTGTAGAAAGGATTGATCTTCATGCCGACCGAAGCGCCGGTGAAGTTGTAGTTGAAGTCCTCCAGCGGAAGGCTCATCGGCGGCATCTCGAACAGTTCCCCGTTCATCCGGGCGAAAATCTGCCTGAAATTGTCCTCTATCCTGGACGAGTAGGTCTCCAGCTTGAGAAGCCGGTCGGCGGTCATCGCTTCAAGATCCTCGTCGGCATACTTCTCCCCGTCGAAGAACGGATCGAAGGAGGAGATCATGTCCAGACTCGGCGCGTCCGTCTTGAATATTCCCTTGTAGATCTCATTGTCCCTCATCTCCAGTCCGGCCACCACATCGGAGAGCAGCCTGTCCTTCTGCTCCATCTCGGCGTACACCTTGGAATACATCCTGTTCT
>JAJQAR010000204.1 GCA_021203705.1 Prevotella sp.
CGCATACAGATGCCAATGGCATTCCTCTTGGCAGTGAGATTGACTATTCATATAGGAAAATGCTGTTACTTGATACGGGTTTGATGTTGCGGTTGCTTAACATGGCAAATAATGACATATCAGGATTAACTACTCAAATAATTACTTCCAATGTGGCGGAATTAGTAAATAAAGGTCCAATGGCGGAAATGGCGGCTGGGTTGGAAATGCTTCACTATATGTCACCAAACTACCGTCATGAGCTATATTATTGGAAGAGAATGGAAAAGAGCTCTGTGGCGGAAGTGGACTATATTTCAAACTACATGGAGAATGTGCTGCCAATAGAAGTGAAGGGAGGAACATTAGGCAAAATGAAGAGCCTTTGGCTTTTCATGCGTGAAAAAAGACTGTCGAATGCTATCAGATGCTCATTGGAGAATTTTGGAACATTCGATTATAATGATAATCTCGATAATGAGGCTAAACGCCACGTACAGATATGTCCTCTGTATGCAATATCCCAGATGGGGCGTTTGCTCCAAGCAGACACACCATTTTAAAGGTAAAAAAGTTAGTACAAGAAGCGATTGATTTAAATCAAAAAAGTATGCTTATACAAAAAAAATACAGAAAAATCCTTGTGTGTACGGACACAAGATATTATATTTGCACTGTGTTCGTGAGAATACATTTTTCATAGGTTAGTAGTTTGATAGATTTAAGGTAAAGATTATGTTATTGGATTATGAAACAACAGCCATGTTAGTGTTGGTCTTTATGATGACTGTGCTTAATATCATTTTGTTGATGAATACTAACATTTGCTGAATCTATCGGGGCAGAGGTGTGAACAACACGTCTGCCCCCTTTGCATGCTTCGCAAATTAAGAATTATGAATTATGAATTCGATTTTGCTTGCGGGGAATGAAGAATGAATTGTGGCGGATTATGTGAAATTTTAGCCTTAAAATAGACGGATTATGTGAAATTTCGCTCAAAACTTAGGCGGATTATGTGAAAAAGTATTTGTTTCTGAGGCGGATTATGTGAAAACAGTATCTTTGCAGTTGAAAAAGAGACGATTAATGGTAAGCTGTCAAGAGAGAAATTATGAATAAGTTGTTGAGACGGAAGATAGATACGTTTCTGCGGGATTGGAAGAGCAATCCAGACAGTAAGCCGTTGATAGTGAAAGGAGCGAGACAGATTGGCAAGACACGTTCCATAGAATGGTTTGCTAAAAACAATTACCAAAATGTCATTGAGATAAATTTCGTGGAGCAGCCCCAATACAAGGGCATTTTTGAAGGATGTGCTTTTCGGTCTTTTCCGTGATTATGTTACGTTGGGAGAGATGCCAGCGGTGGTGAATACTTATATACAAAACGGTACGTTCAGTGGGATATTGCAGCTCCAACGCCAGTTGCTTGCCGACTATGAGGAGGATAAATCTACTTCAAAGATACCGGTCTTTTGATAGCGTCGCTCGACGAGGAGGCGCAAGAAGATCTGCGGGCAAACAGGAACTTCGGAACATATAAGGGTGCGATATACGAGAATATCGTTGCCGACATGCTCGTGAAACAGGGGTATAACCTATATTATTATAACAGCGATAAGCCTTCCGTTGAGATGGACTTCTTCGTGAGGGATGCCAACTCCCTAATACCCATTGAGGTAAAGGCGAATGATGGGGCTACCGCCTCGCTCAACAACCTTATCAACAGTGATAAGTATCCTGACATCAGATACGGCATAAAACTTTGCTATAAGAACATCGGCTTTAACGACAAGTTCTATACATTCCCCTATTTCCTCACTTTCCTGATGAAAAAAGCTATTCGTCTTTGCGAGACTGATATCTACTATGGTGAAGCGCCTTATTGTTTATGTTTCGTTTCCTTAAAAAACGGGGCGTTTTGGTGATTATCAGTTAAATATCCTTAATTTTCACACCTTAATTATATAATAGTCTTTCATATTGTTGCTTTTTCTTTTAATTTTGTGTCAAATTATTTAGCAAAGTAAACTTAGATAGACAAAACGACAGAGGGAAATAATCCTCCCGACTTTCAAAAACAGATTACGAACAAAGAGATTTAAATTCTATATTACTAACTAAATTAAAAACAAAGATCTATGAAAAGAAATTTACTTAGAGTGGGCTTTTTAAGCCTTTTCTTTGCGCTCACCACTATGGCAAGCGCAGCAACTGATGCCACTATTACGTGGGCATGGAATGATAGTGAGGCTTCGTCTGCAGATTCATTGGGTATGCAGGAGGCTGCTGTTTCCTCTGATTTAATCTCTAATTGCACAGTGACTCTCGGTGAATCTCTGGTGTATTACGAAAGTGGAATTAGGTCTTGGAGTGACTGGACTTTGGAAAGCGGAGATAGACAGTATTTCACTGAAGTTACAAACAACAGTGGTGAAAAGATAACGGAAGGTAGTGATGCCTCAACCATTACTTTAAGTTTTACTGTTGCCGATGGTTATAAATTCACTCCTTCTAATGTCTCAATGAAAGCAGAGCGTGACGGTACTGGTGGTGGTAATTTTGACCTTGTTTGGAATAATGCTACTACAATTACGTCAGGACAACTTGGTAATAGGCATGGTACAGACGATTCTTGGTCTGACTTCAGTTTTAATATCAATGCAGATGCGGCAACTGGCACATGCACATTGCAGATTGTAATCACTAATTTGGATAATGGTAAGAGCATTGGTTTTGCTGACGTGGTTATCTCAGGTACTATCGCAAGTGAAAATGAAGCTGATGAAGAAGGTAATGAGGAAACTGTTTCGGATGAACAATGCCTGTATTCAACCGATTTCACAGAGTGGGTTGCAGATGAATCGGCTCCTCAAGTTACTACGGATTATTCAA
>JAJQAR010000021.1 GCA_021203705.1 Prevotella sp.
GTGGATACAGCCACGACATTGAAACTCACAGTAAGAGCCCTTCCACCTGCGGAGGAGACGAAATGGTACAAGACTGCGCAGTGTATAGCCCGTGGTTTGATGCTTGTAAGAAATCTTAGTTTCTCATACCGCAACCAATACAGCATGTCGATGTCTGGTTTCATGCCGGAAGTCGGAGATATGCTTGGACAGAGGACGGGAGGAGTCATGGCACCAGGCTTGGACTTTGCCTTCGGGTTTGTCAACGACAATTTCATCAATAAGGGTGTTGAGCGCGGTTGGCTGTTGATGAACGACAGTGTGGCGACACCGGCGACAACCAGTCTTACGGAGGACTTGCAGTTGAAGATGACGTTAGAGCCGATAAGAGACTTGAAGATAGACCTTAATGCCAGTAGGACGGAGACGACGGCGAAGAGCGTGCAGTATATGTACACGGGAATGCCGACGACACAGAGCGGTACGTTGACGATGACCACGATAAGTATCGGCAGTGCTTTTGAGGGTATGGGAAATGAGAGGAACGGTTATCATTCAGGTACATTCGAGAAGTTCTGCAACTCATTGGACGCATATCGTGACCGTGTGGAGGCGCAGTATGCCAATGCGACATACCCATCGGGAACGACGTTAGCAGGACAGGCTTTCGATCCGGAGAACGGTACTGTAAGCAAGTACAACGCCGATGTCATGGTGCCGGCATTCCTTGCGGCATACACGAGCATGGGCGGCAAGTCGTTGAGTATCTTCCCAGCGTTGTCGAGGATGCTGCCAAACTGGTCGGTCAAATACAGTGGGTTAGGGCAGCTTGCCTGGTTCAAGAGATTTTTCAAGAGTGTCAACCTTACCCATGCCTACAAGAGTATCTATGCGGTAGGGTCGTACAGTTCTTACAGTACATATATGGAGTATATGAACGGTTTAGGTTTCGTTACCGATGCCACCACGGGCAATCCTACTCCGAGCAGTATGTTTAACGTCAGTACAGTGAGCATCAATGAGGCGTTCTCGCCGTTATTCGGTATCGATGTGACGTTGCAGAACAATATGACATGCAAGTTGGAATATCGCACCACCCGTGTTCTCAGTCTTAGTATGACAAGTATTCAGATTAATGAATCGACGAGTAAGGACTGGGTAGTCGGCATGGGTTACAAGATCAACAATTTCAGTCTTTTTGGCGGTATGAATCACAAGAAGGTGAAGAACAAGGGCAACAGGCAGAATGACGATGATGAGAACGCCACGCAGACAAAGACGACAACACAGAAGTCGGGCTTCAATACTGACCTTAACCTGCGTTTGGACATATCATTCCGAAAGCAGGCAGCCATCTGCCGTGATATAGCGACGATGACAAGTTCTGCAAGCAGTGGTAACTCCGCCTTCAAGCTGTCGTTCTCGGCAGACTATTCCTTGTCGAAGATGCTCACCATGAGTTTCTATTATGACCGCCAGACCAACACCCCGTTGCTTACCAGCAGCAGTTATCCTACCACAACTCAGGATTTCGGCCTTAGTCTGAAATTCTCGTTGACGAGGTAAAGAAAGAGCATTTTCACAGAAACATTGTCATATAAACAGGGAGATATAAAATGTCACCGTTTTTTTGCAAGTCTTTTGTATAAATCAGATACTTGTTTTTGATACGAGATGAATATTTCTTGCAGAAAGCGTCCAACGATGCATGTGTTTTATACCCTGATGACTTCACCTCAATTGGACTAACATTATCTCCATCTGCAATGAGAAAGTCTATTTCATAATTATGCTTGCCATTTTCTGTTGGGAAAGTATAATAGTATAGTTCATGCCCTGTGGATTTAAGTACCTGTGCCACCAAATTTTCATATACATATCCAAGATCGGTACTCAACTTGTCACTTAGCAATTTGCTATAAATGATATTGTCAGTTATTTCCATGTCCCAAAATGCCAACGTGACAAATAATCCCGTGTCTCCAACAAACATCTTGAAACGCTGCGGGTCTTGGTGTAAAGCCATGCCCACACTTGGGTCATTGGCATGATAAGCAATATCAAGACGGCAGTCGTACCATCATCCTCACGTTTCCAACGTAATAGCCTCTCGTATATCTTTCTTTTGAATATCATTGTTATCTTATTGATTATCAAGTGCAAAGATAATAATTTTGCACAATCCTCAAAAAGTTTTTTGCCAAAATCTGCACAATCCTCAAAATTTATTTTGTTAAAAATGACACAATCCTCAAAATTTAAAATGCGGAAAACGACACAATCCTCAAAATCTTTCGTAATGTTGCACTTGCTAATTGACTATAGGCTTGCTAGTTTACTCTGGATGAAGTCAATCTTATGCAAATTGTCATAAAAATATTTGGTAGTTTGAAATCAAATTATTAGCTTTGCAAAGAGAACAAGAAATTATCGGTTTTTATATCGAAATAAAGATAACAGAACCCGTTTGCATCCCGAAGATCTGCAGGCGGGTCGCTTTTTAAAATGAGTAATCAACCACTTTCCACTATTGAAAAACAGATACTTTTGCTTCGTCACAGAGGAATGATTTTTCCAGATGATCATGAAGCGAAGGAATGGCTTTCTCGAATCAGTTATTTCCGTTTGAAATATTATTGGAGAGATTTATTGGATTCTGAGACAGACGATTATTTCATTGAAGGGATTTCTTTCAATGATGTTATACAACGTTATAATTTCGACCACCAGCTGCGTCTTATACTTTTTGATGCCATTGAAATTGTAGAAGTAGCTTTGCGTTCAAAGATAATTAACCATATGTCGCAAGCGGATAGTCATGGATTATGGTATTTAGATTATTCACTTTTTGAGAATAAAAATTTCCATGAGGATTTTGTA
>JAJQAR010000346.1 GCA_021203705.1 Prevotella sp.
CATATTATTATTATGGAGATAACTCAACAGATATCCAAAATAATACAACAACATACACAGCTACGGCAGAAGATGCAGCAAATAGTTATGTTAAGGTAACATCATCTAATGACAACACCTATCTTTGGAGTATTAGGGTAGATTACATAAGTACTTCACTTGTAAAGGAAAAACCTCTTTACACTACATCATTCACAGACTGGACTGATTTCACAGACAATAGGAAAACGAATTACAACAATCCTGATTATTATACCGTAACGACGAATTACAGTCATGAAGACCTGACCTTTGAGTTGCACGGAGTAGGTGTTGACCCAGCAGGAGTAAACGACAAGTTCTCCAACTACACAGGTTATATGATTACTGCGAAATATACAGGCGAAGAGTCAGACGGTGAGCCATACGCAACTACTACGGCACTTGCCTCAATCACGAAGATTGTATTGACACAGTGTGCTACGGGTGGAACCCGTGGTATAAAGGTTTCTGTTTGGGGTGATGATGACGAAGATTGGGTAGTATTACACGACAAGACTATCGGAGATGCCTCAGGCGAGGAGTTGACAATAGATGTAAACCGTACGAACTGCATGATTAAATTTGAAAATTATAGCGAAGGTTTGAACAATAACGCATACATAGTAGATCTTGCAATATACGGAAAGGTTGATTACTCCGAAATTCCTCAACTTGGATCATTCGACATTAATGACGAAACATATTACGCAGATGACATCTTCGAAGAGGATGCAGATTTGAATATGGCAGGTTCAGTTTATATCAGCGAGACAGCAGAGAAAGTTTCTGAATCAAATCCATTGACAGAGGTAACGGCATCCAACGGAACAGTTGATGAAGATAATATCACATACGAGGAAACAGAGGATGGAACTCTTGTAACAATCAATGTTACCTTAGGCGATGAGACAACGACTTACAAACTGACAGTCGGTCCGAAACCTAAGTACACCATATATTATATAAATACCGATGGAACAGTTCTTGATGACACACAGATTATTGAGGAAGACGCAACTATCGGTGAGTTCTTAGATTTGAGTTCATCAATAACAGTAGAGGACGGTTACGCATTCCGTGGCTGGTTTGTATCTGCCGATGGTGGTCGCAAGTACACAGAGAATGAAGTGATAACAGGCGACACATATCTCTATGCGATAGCAACAGAGATTGAGACACAGAGTACAACGGCACGTTACACCTACGATTTGACAAATCAGTATTTCTATGCAGAAGACCACGAGGCATTCAATCCTAATGGAGGATACTGGCATGACACACAGCACGGCTGGGCATTCAGCACAGGAGAGTCGATAGACGTTCTTGTTGGAGGTCACGCATACATAAGTATGGGTCTCTGCAAGTATGCAACCGATGGAAGTACTATCACGCTTAGCAGTTCAGATGGAACAGTGATAGGATCAGTAGATGGCCAGGTAAGCAGTGATGGAGCTTCAGGTTCAATTGAATATACAGGTGGTGCTGACGTTTTGACGCTCACCGTTGACGGTACGGTATATATCCACACACTGACAATCGCCAATGTAGAGGATTCACCGATAGAGAAGAACGAAGCAGGTTATTATGTAGTCAATGCGGGTGATGCAGATAATCTGCTCAACGTACTTGACATGGTTAATTCAGTTGCAAACAATGACGAGCGTACATACGTATTCATTCCTGACGGTGATTATAATCTTGGCAATGCAACGCTGACACCTATTTCCGGTCCGAATATTTCGATTATCGGTCAGAGTATGGATAGCACGATAATCAGGAATACTCCAGAGGAAGAAGGTATCGGTATAACAGCAACGTTCCTTGTAACAGGAGACAACTGCTACATCCAAGACTTGACTTTGAAGAATGAGTATCCATATTACACAGCAGGAGGTTCAGCCGGTCGTGCAGTATGTATCCAGGATCAGGCAAATCATACGATATGCAAGAATGTGCGTATGTTGTCATATCAAGATACCTACTATTCAAACAACGGCTCAGCAGAGAAGTATTTCGAGAACTCAGATATCCACGGAACGGTTGACTTCATTTGTGGTGATGGAGCCGTTTATTTCAACGAATGTACGCTTACCGTTGAGGCACGTAATGCTAATGGTACAGGAGAATGTACAATCACTGCACCTATGACAGCAAAGGGTTCAAGCTATGGATATGTATTTAGCGGATGTACGATAGAAAACTATGCCGCAACATACAATTTCGGACGTGCATGGCAATTGGAGCCGAGATGTGTTTACCTGAACACGACATTGAAAGATACAGAGCATTTGAATTCGAACCGTTGGAATCCATCTGGTATGAACAACACCATACCAACGTTATTCGGAGAGTATGGTACACTCGATGCAGATGGAAATGACATTACTCCAAGTGAGAATTATGTTACATTCAATTCCTCAGAGACTATAAACACTATCATTACAGCAGACGAGGCAGCAGAATACACTCTTGACAAGGTATTCCCATCATGGACACCTGCTGAATATGCTGCACAGAAGGGTATGAGCATCCTTACTGCCAATGGAAGTGAGTTGACATGGGAAGCAACCGACGGTGCACTTGCATACGCTGTATTCAATAATGATGAGTTTGTTGACATTATCAATACAACATCTTACACCATTACCGACGGTGATGCTGCAAACTACACAGTACGTGCAGCAAATGAGTACGGAGGTTTTGGTGACCCAGCAAGCACTACGTCTTCAGGAATCTCAAAAACTGTTGCTGATGGCAACGTATTGAGAAGTGTTTACTATAATCTGCAAGGCGCACGCGTAAGCAGTGCTTACAAAGGACTTGTGATTAAAGT
>JAJQAR010000156.1 GCA_021203705.1 Prevotella sp.
CCCATGGGCATGTGACTCAAAAGAATCGTATTCATCATTCGATAAATCTTTTAATCCTGCATACTCTTTAAGTAAAACTTTTGCTTTATCCAATGCCTCCGTTGCCTCATCTCTTAGTCTTGCAGACTCCTGAATAAGATTATCTACTTCTTCTTGAAAAGCATCGGGAAACTGAGGGATAGGTATAGCAGATACGTGTTGTGGTTCAATATGTTGGATTACAGCCCCGAATGTACCTTGGGTAAGCATAGTATATCCATACTTTGTTGACAAATAAGCATATACCAGACCTGCTCTCAGGATGTTATTCGGATTAATCCGAATAACATCCTGAGAAGCAAGCTTCTCAGCATGTTGTGCGTTTGTAAACGCACAATTTCCAATAGTACCAGAACATGATATCAGAATCCACCCTTTTTTCAATATTTTATCAACAATATCTTCAGTATATTTTCTCGAAATTAACTTTTCACCACTCAAATCACTCTTAAGCATTGCCGAACTACCAACCAAAGTAATACCATGTTCTGGATTGCTCACATAAACTCTACGCCATCTACCTGCATGCCATATACGTTTTGCACAATCCCCCACTTTTATCAAAGGATATGGAGAATGTGCTATTAAGCGTTGGGTTGTTTTGCCTTCGCTTAAATGATAACTCGCATCTATACGGTTACCTTTTTTAGCAATATCCTTAAATGAAATAGAATTGGTATTCATCAATGGTTCTCCTTAAACTCTTTAAATGCTTTTGCAACCTCTGGCAAGTCATCTGCCAATTCTCTCTCACGAACTTCACGAGTGCGGACTATTTCTCTACCAGTCTCATTATATGACAGCCATTTCTTGACGTGACGGAACACTAATTCCGCCCCATCCTCATCACGCTTATATATTGGCACGCCGCGACGGTCTTTGCCGACTTGCTCAACAATTGCCATAAAAACATCATAGTCTTCTTCATCTATTGGAACAAGTTTTTCATCATCAGTTTTCTTTTGTAAAAATAATAGAGATGCCTGAACACCAACCTGAGGAAGAAAAGCCTCAACAGGCAAGTCAACACTGGCTATAAGTTTGAAATGGTTCAATATCCACAAGCGCACGCTTTCCATATTAGGATTGCCCAATATACCGTCTGGCAATACAATAGCCATCTTTCCGCCAGGTTTCAAGAAATTATAGCACGCCTCAATAAACAGAACTTCGGGCGCATTGCTTTTCAGTTCGTATTTCCTCGATATCTCTGGGTCAACTTCAACCTTTGCCCCAAATGGCGGATTGGTAAACATCATATCAAATTTCCCTTGCGCATTGTTCTCTGATACACCAAAATCAAAGTCTTTATCCTTGCTATGCTTAATACTTTCATTTACAGCACTTGCTATAAGAGGAAGGTCTGGTTTAGAGCCATCTGGATATTCAAGGGAGTTGATATTGTATATATTGCTATGCCCATCACCAGCCATAACCATATTCATTCTCGCTGCCTTTTTCAAGTCTGGGTCAAAGTCAAAACCGAAAAGCATCTTCTCTGCATACTGCCGAACCAAGTCATCCACTTCGGGTGAGTTGTATTTAGCCTCAAGCCTTACTTCGTCAATGTCTGGATAAAGTTGTTTGGCTATTTTCTTTCTTACATGGTCAAGAACCATTACGAGGAAACCGCCTGAGCCACAAGCCGGGTCAAGCACACGGGTATTCTGGTCGGGGTCAAGTATCTCAACCATGCATTTTATGATATTTCTGGGAGTAAAAAACTGTCCCGCCTCTTGTTTCAGCGTATTGCTTACGATAGTCTCGTATGCCGTTCCCTTAACGTCAACCGTAGCATCAATGAAAGAATACTTTGCCAACTCACTGGCGACGTATGCCAATCCTCTATCAGATAGCATGATTTGTTCATTGCCGTCAAACACGTCTTGAAACAATTCACTTTGTTTCAGATCATTAAAAATTCCCTTTATACGTTCTGCAACATTTTTTTGTCCTTGTTCTGTGTTAAGTTCCTTAACACCGACCCAGAAACGACGGTGATATGTATTGCCATCCTTATAATCAGTATAGCGACGTTTCTCATCGTATAATTTACAGAAAATCAGATTGAGAAGCTCCCAAAAGGCTGTTTTCTTCATTCCCTCATTTCCGTATATATAATCATGACAACGCTTGAATGTCTTTACCAACGACTCATTTGCAGGTTTACGGGGAGCAGCCTTCTCTCCCTCTTTTTCCAAATCCTCCAATGTCTGCCCTGCGGCTGGGAAATCGGATATGTCTTCACAGAATGTCTGTCCGAATTCATCTTCATAAGAATGTTGATACAACAAATCCTCTCCATTGGTCCAACAACCAAAGTCGCAATTTGTATTGAAAAGTATCGGTTCAAGAGTAGCAGCGACACCAGCCCTCTTATCTGTAAATCTGACTTTCGAATTTTTGACGACAATTACGAAACGGATAAGGTTTGTAGTATCATGAGCTCTGCCTTCCTCGAAAACAGCTAAATCAACCCTTTGCGACCTGTCTCTGTCACTATCAATGTCTTTATATATTACACGGAAATCACGCTCTATATCGCCACTTGCAAAACCATATTCATCAATCAACATTCCTATCATTGACTGAATATTACGCTCCTTTTCTGTAGCTTTGAACACCCTATTTGTCAGTGAGCAAACAAGTTCGTTTTCACCAATTCCGAGTTCGTTCTTTATTAACTCATTATTATTGTCTGTCGCTGTCATATCACGCAAAAATACTTCATTTCGGGGAAAAAACCAACTTTTTTATTTGTCCAAATTAGTCCAAATTCAAGTCGACTATTAT
>JAJQAR010000094.1 GCA_021203705.1 Prevotella sp.
GATCAGGAGAGACTTTTTGAAAATTACTGGCTCAAGATTGAAAATAATGTAAGTATTGATAAGATGCCGGATTTCATAATGGACTATCTGCTGTTTGCATGCAGAGAAGCCGCCAAGATTTCCAATGCATATGAATTGTTCAAGAAGACATTTAGAACAAAAAATTACACAAATGAAAGTATGCTGCAGGAATTACTGCGGTATTCGGAATATTACAAGGCCTTTTTAGGATTGGGCGTGAATAAGTATTCTCAAGAAGTAAACAGGTGTTTGAAGAATTTTCGTGATCTGGACCAAAGCACCATATATCCATTTTTGTTTCATATTTTTGATGACTTTACGTATGGAAAAATCACAGAGGTGACTCTTGACAAGGTTATGAATTTTTTCCTGACATACATATTGCGAAGGCTGGTATGTGGAGAAAGTTCCAATAAACTCAGAGGTTTGTTTAAGACATTATATCAGCGTGCTTTTACGGATGAATCAAAGTATGACAATTATTTTGAGACAATAACACAGTGTCTTTATTCTCTCAGCACGCAATGCGCTGTTCCATCCGATGCAACATTTAAGGATGCACTTATGAACGGAGATCTTTTTCACAAGAAAAAGGTTTGCAAATTCATTATGAATTCTATTGAGAATGTGAATGAGGATGGGAGTCTTGTTAAAGACCCCGTTAATCTGGATTTCATGGCTGTGGAGCATATTATGCCACAGATTCTTACTGACGTTTGGAAAAATGAACTAGGGCCTAATTACAGTCAGACATATGACAGATATTTGGATACATTAGGCAATCTTTCTATAACGGGATACAGTTATGAGCTTGGCAATAAAACATTCAGTGAGAAGAAGGAAATGATTGCAGATAAGCAGTCACATATTGTTAAACTCAATGAGGATATTCTTAATCAGGATGTTTGGAATGAGACTGCTATAAGTATGCGAGCAGATAAACTCAGTAAAAAACTGCTTGCCATTTATAAGATGGACAGACCTTATAAAGAAGACAGTCAGAATAAAATTGAGCGCATTGTCAAAGACAGGCGTCGTCTTACTATCGGAGAAGATTTTGATCCGACCGGAACTAAAGTGGAATCATTTATTTTCCTTGGTCAGGCTTTCAAGGCTTCAACATATGCTGATTTAATCAATCAGTTGCTGTGTATCTTTTATGATCTTGATGGAGAGACCCTCGAAGAACTTGCCGGCACTGACTTTAAAATAACTCCGAATTCCAAACCATATATGTCACTGAATAAATCCCTTCTCAGGAATCCTGTAGCGGTAGGGGACAGTGGGATATACTATGAGACTAATCTTAACACGAAAGCTACAATTTCATTTATACGTGCTATCATGGATGCTTTCGGATTTGAAGACGACGATCTCATTCTCTATATCAGACAAACTTCCGCAACAGACAGCAGATCCAGCGTTAAGATAGGTGAATTTATTGGGTATGATGATACACGCGTGTTCCATACTGTACGGAAGGGGAGCAGCGCATATGCCATGTTCAATCCAGTAACGACATCACTGATTATCCTCGAGGGATCTGAAATTGATATGGACAAGGAGAATAACCTGCCTGCTTCTATAAAAGAAATGCGTAATAGAGCTTTCAAGGATGGTATTATAAAAAAGGAGGGGGACAGATATATTCTGCAACAGCCCATTGAATTGTCGACGCCTACAGCTGCATGCTATTTTGTGTATGGCAAATATGCGAGTGGATGGGGAGAGTGGAGGGACGATGATAATCAATCCCTGGATGCGATATACAGAAACGGAACCACAGATGTAGTATCTGAGAATCAGGATAATGATTATGCTGTGGATGATGATTTTTCATATGACAATTTTGTTGTCCAGCCGCAGAATGATCGTACAGCTGGTATGCGTGTGTTCCATATTATTAGGAAAAGTATAAATGCTTACGGAGTATATGATGCTGGAATACGTGTTTTTACGGTGCTGGCTGGATCCGAGATAGATATGATAAAAGATGTTAATGTGCCAAAATATATCAAGAAGATACGGCAGAATGGTCTCCTGTCTGGAGATATCATAAAAGAGGGTGACAAATACATTTTACAGAAATCTATTGAACTCCCAACACCTACAGCTGGATGTTTCTTTGTTCTCGGACTTTGCGGCAGAGGGTGGAATGAATGGATCGATGATACTGGTGCTACTTTAGATGATGTATACAGGCGAATTGAGTAAATGTGAGTTTAGCGGATGTGTTAAACGAGAACACCATAATTATTATAGAAGGCTGGCACTATGTGTCAGCTTTCTGAATTCTTTCATTTAGATGCGATTTGATTTTGCAAGAAACTCATGAGAAGTTGTACTGCTGTCTGTCGCTGCCGGATAGGCAATAAGGTAAGATGTTGTTAATAGTTTTTAATGCAACATCTTTACAAACAGTCTTTTTTAGTACTGGGATTATCCTCGTACTTGCTTTACGGTGACGAAATCGTTATACTTGTATACGGTAAATCCATAAATGCAGTTTAGTGGCTGAGGCGGCTTTATATGCCGCATATATGTGTATATAGAGGGAAAGCGAAATTACTTTTTTCGTTCATCACATAAGAAAGGCGGATGTTATTATGCCAGACAGTACGATAGATTATTATGATACACACTGTGATTCATTCACGGCGGACACGGTTAATGCGGACCTATCCGAAACACAGAGTCGTTTCGCCCGTATGCTTCCGGCAGGAGGAGACATTCTTGATTTTGGCTGTGGGGCCGGAAGGGACACAAAAGCCTTTCTCGGTATGGGATTTCATGTGGATGCCATAGATCAG
>JAJQAR010000074.1 GCA_021203705.1 Prevotella sp.
TATCGACAACCTTTATGCATCTTATAGTACGTATGCATACAACACAGGCAATGCGGCATACGACATCAACGGCACAAACAACAATGTTGTAGCGGGTATCGTAACTGCTGCTTCTGGCAACAAAAACCTGAAATGGGAGACGACCACTCAAACTAACCTCGGTCTCGACCTTGGTTTCTTCAACAACGATCTCCGCCTCAGCTTCGATTATTATTGGAAGAACACTAAGAATATGCTTACAGTACCTCCAACACTGTCCGTTCAAGGTGAGAATGCCTCTGTATATATGAATACTGGTAATATGAAAAACACGGGTTTTGAAGTCACTATTGACTACACAAGTCATGAATATTCTGGATTTTCATGGGAAGGTTCTTTCAATATCGGACACTATAAGAACAAGGTGGAAAAACTCAATTCTTTGGTAAGTCAGATTGGTAGTGATATTCTCCTCATGGAAGGTCAGCCTATGGGTGTTTACTATGGTTATATAGCAGACGGTATCTTCCAAAACGAGGATGAGGTAAATAACCATGCTATACAACAAGGCAAGGGTGTAGGACGTATTCGTTACAGAGATTTGGATGGTAACGGTGTCATTGATGAAAACGACCGTTGTGTTATAGGCGATCCTAATCCTGACCTTTCTCTTGGTTTGAATCTTGATTTCCATTATAAGAACTTCACCCTTAGCATGTTCTTCACTGGTGAGTTTGGATTCGATATATACAACTCCACTAAGAAACAGTTGGACTTTATGAGTTATGGCGGTGTTAGCACTAACCGTGGCGCTTCTATTCTTAATGCTTGGTCTCCAACCAACACTAACAGTTCTATTCCTGCTGTTTCTGTTTCAGATGACAACGATGAAATGCGTATGAGTACTTATTTCATAGAGGATGGCTCTTATTTCAAGATGAAATATATTAAGTTAGCATACGATCTGCCAAGAAAAATATGTAAGAGTTTCTGTTCTACAAATGTCAGCTTCTTCGCGCAAGTTGAGAACGTTTTCACAATCACAGGTTATTCTGGACTTGATCCAGAGCTCCCTCTTGGCACGTATGGTGCACGAGTTGACAATGGTCCATACCCTGCTGCACGCACATTCTCTCTCGGTGTAAACATAGGTTTTTAAATAATATATCCTGTAACCACAAGATTAAAATAAAAAATTATGAAAATCTTTAATAATATATACAAGTTTTTGTTTGGCGCAACTATTATGTTTTCTATGTCAGGCATACTCACATCGTGTAACGATATGCTTGACACCGAACCTGCCGGACAGTTTAGCGAGGAACAGTTGTCAGAAGAATCCGTAGAGGGTCTGTTAACTGCTGCATACGCTGGTTTAGAATGCCATTTCTTTGGCAATAACGAATCTTTCAGTGGACCTATCACCAACTGGGTGTTTGACGTACGTTCTGATGATGCTTATAAAGGTGGAGGTGGTGTTTCTATGGAAAGCAACATTCATCAATTGGAAATATCAAACCTCACAAGCGACAATGTCACTAATCTATATAAATTCCGTAATAATTACTATGGTATATCTCGTGTACACAAGGCAATGAACGCTATTGCAGATATGAACTTAGATAATAAGGAAATATATTATGGTGAGTTACGATTGCTACGTGCTTATTTCTATTTCGATCTTATCCGTTTATTTGAACGCATTCCTTATATTGATGAGAATACAGATGCTACATCTGCCCGTTATGATGAATACACTCGTGATGAAATATACGGCTTTATAAAAGATGACATTCTGTATGCATGGCAGAATCTTCCTGAAACTCAATCGCAGGCTGGCAGATTCAACAAATATGTTGCTGCTGCTCTCATGGCTAAGGTATGTGCACAGACACATAATTATGATGATGTTGTAACTTATGCTAATTATGTTATCAACAGTGGGAAATATGAATTATATGACAACTTTGGTGATCTTTCCAAAATTGAATTCAACAACAAGAAGGAATCCATCATGGCTATTCAATTCTCTACTGCTAACAATAACGACCATATCAATTATAACAGTCTTCTGAATACTACTTATTCTGACGGCAATGTCTTCGGTACAGGCGATGATTTCTTCCTTGGCAGCCAGAACCTTGTCAATGCTTTTGCTACTGATGCTGACGGTCTGCCTTACCTTAACGGTGAAAATATCACTGTTGATAGTAACTACGATGGCAATGTTGACCCCCGTCTTGATTTCACCGTCGGCAGAATTGGTTTCCCATTCCGTGGATATACTTACACAAGTGGTTGGTGCAGAGCTTACGATGTTTATGGCGAATATTCTGGCAAGAAAGGTTTAATTGATCCAAACTCTTCTGATATGGTACAAGGCTATCCTTGGGGTGCCTCTGGTCTGAATTTTTGCTTAATACGTTATGCTGATATTCTCTTACTCAAAGCTGAAGCTTTGATAGAATTAGGCAGTGATCTCGAATCAGCAAGAGAACTTATTAACGAGGTGAGGAGCAAGGCTGCTCGCAGCATTGACCCAAGCTACACTCCTGTCGATCTCGATCCTATGCTCGCCAACTATTCTGTCGGATTATATCCGTCAACAGGTTGGACACAAGACTATGCTCGCAAGGCTGTCAGGATGGAACGTCGCTTGGAATTGGCAATGGAGGGACAACGCTGGTTTGACTTGCAACGTTGGGGCAATACTGTTGAGGTTGTAAATGCATTTATGCAGAGTGAAGCTTCATTGAGAACTTATTACGAAGGTGCATCTATTTCTGATGACGAACTCTTCTTGGCTCTTCCTTTGGAAGATGTGGATAATTCAGCTGGTCTTTATGAACC
>JAJQAR010000361.1 GCA_021203705.1 Prevotella sp.
CAGAGGATTGTACCTTTGGCGACAATGTTTTCTCTAATTGCGGCAATTCAACAGATAACCTAATAACTCTTACGATAGGTAAGGGTGTGACGAAAGTTCCGGATGGATTAGGAGAGTTGACATATCTTGCCACATTAATATATAATGCGGCACAATGTACATCAATCACTGATGGGGTGTTCGCTGATTGCAGTTATTTAACAGATCTTACGATAGATGTGGATGTGGTGAATATCCCCAAAACATTAGGTGATTTGTCTAAACTCACAACACTTCATTACAATCCTTCATCGACAAGCGTTAAATTTGTTAATTATGATGGAAGTGAATATGTCTTAACAGAGTCAGAAGGGTCAATTTTCAAAAATCAAGCAAACGGCGGAGATCATTACTATCTTACAACGGTTTACATAGGTCCAAGTGTTGTTGCACTTCCTGATTATCTGTTCTGCAAGTGTGAATACAACATTACGACAGTAACAATAGAAGAAGGGAGTGCATTATCTTCTATTGGAAACAGTGTGTTCTATGATTGTTTTAAACTTGAATCAATAAATTTGCCGAGCAGCATTTCAAGTTTGGGAACGCATATATTCTATAACTGTAAGGCACTAACGACTGTGGGCGATAATTTCGGAAGTTTGAATTTAACGAATAAGGCAATCCCTGAATACACATTCTGGAATTGTCAAGTCCTTGGATCAGTAGGAGAAACGCCAACAATAGCCATACCAACGGATGTTGAAACTATAGGTGAGGGTGCTTTCGGTTATTGTGAAGCCATTACGGTAATAACCATACCGAGTACCGTGACAAGTATTGGTTCTTCTGCTTTCAGGGATTGCATAGAACTTGTTACTGTGAATGGTCTGGAAAGTACGATAATAGAATCAATATCAGGTTATGTTTTCTATAATTGTACCAAACTTAAATCAATTGAATTACCGGAAGGTGTGACATCTATCGGACTTAATGCTTTCATGAGTTGTACAAGTCTTGAAAATATAAATATACCGAGCACTGTAACCAGTATTGGTAATCAGTCATTCGATAATTGCACTTCTCTCAAGTCAATCTCCATACCTCAGAATTTGATAACTATTGATACCCGTGCATTCTATGGATGTTCTTCTGTTGATTCGTTGTATTATGATGACATACGTAATGATGTAAGAATAAATGAAGATGCATTCACTGGATGTTCAAGTCTTGAGAAACTTACAATAGGTGAGGATGTACAAAAAATAATGTCGGAATTCGGTCAATTGAAGGCATTAGTAAAGTTGTATTACGAGGCGAAGGATGCGGAAATGCCTGATGGATATACAAGTTCTGTATTTGCGGATTGCGAGAAATTCACGACATTAACGATAAGGGAGAATGTGGAGAGTTTCGATAAATATACGTTTGCGAACTGTGGTACGCTTACTACGGTGATTTACAAAGCAAAGAGTTGTGAAATTAGTAATAGTCCTAATAATACAACTGCACCATTTGCGGGGTGTAACGCAATTTCTTCAATAACGATAGGTGATGAGGTGACGAAAATCCCTAAATATCTTTTTGATGCTTACGAGTCAGGTTCCTTTGCCAACCTCACAAGTATCACAATACCAAACTCGGTGGAGAGTATCGAATATGATGCCTTTGGCTATTGCAGACATATAGCAAGTGTGGAGATACCTTCCAGTGTTAAAGAAATCGGTGATTTTGCCTTTTACCAATGTAATGCTCTAAATCCTGTAACATTCAATGACGGTTTGGAAACAATCGGGTCAGGCGCCTTTGAGGAATGTAGCTCTCTCGAACGTGTCGAGATACCTTCCTCTGTCACCACAATCAGTTTGACTGCTTTTGGTGATTGTTCGAAACTTAAATATGTAGAAATTCCCGGAAATTCAAAGGATGGAACCACAATCGGTGGTGATGCGTTTTCGATGTACAAAAGTACAGGGCGACCTAATGCGGATGATATGACACTTATTATTGGCGAGAATGTGAAACAAATAGGAAGCAGCGCATTCTATAATAACACAAATTTGACGACAATCGAATACGATGCCGCAGAATGTGAACTTATAAAAGAGGATGGTAATTCTGTTGAGAGTGAAAAAATCAATGGAAATCCTGATGGTTCACCTACAACCGATGATTCCCCTATATTCGAGGCATGCCCCAATGTGGCGGAAATTAAAATAGGAGAGAATGTTACGTCGATACCCGATTATCTTTTCTCGGCATATGACTATGGTGATAACGAGGGGGACCACCGTGATCGTGAGACGGATCATTTCAGCAAGTTGGAGAAATTAACCATTCCTTCAAATGTAGAGACTATTGGGGATAATGCGTTCTACGGTTGTTCGGGTCTTAAAGAATTGACAATTGAGGAAGGTGTTGGTGAAATCGGAGATCAGGCTTTCTATCGTTGCAATAAATTAACGACAGTGTATGAGAAAAGGAGCTTAGAACAACTTAGAGGTGATTATAACGATGTGAACGATTACGCACCAGATCTTCCCACAGCAGGAGATGACTGTTTCACGAAATATGCATACGAAGGTGAAGATGAATTTGATGACAACTGTTTCCTTGTAGTGCCAGAAGATGGCGCAAGGTTCTATACAGAAAAAGTTGAGGAGCAAGCCAGTAATGACGACAAAGGATATTTGGGATATGGTGCGATAACACCTACTGCTGCTGGGTGGTTATCTATACCTCACTTGCGTGAGGATATGGTAACGATAGAGATGACGACGGCAGAGGGATATGTTACGCATTACAGTCCTTATACATATAAGTTGGCAGAGGGATTGAAAGGCGG
>JAJQAR010000011.1 GCA_021203705.1 Prevotella sp.
TTAATTTAATAAAATATTATTATTTTAGGGTGTTATATCCACTTGACAAAAATTTCTTCATAATATATAATATGATTTAGAAAATAGGGGGACGTCTATATGCCTCAATATCGTCTTTATAACAAAAACACGGGAACCACCTATGTTTATGAAACCGAGAACTATTACGACTCGGAAAAGAAGGAAACCAGAAACAGGAAAAAGCTTATTGGGAAGATAGATCCGGAGACTGGAGATATTATTCCTACGGGCAAGAGAGGGCCTGTGGCAAAGGCCAAGGCTGATGCAGATGCAGATGTACCGGTTTACACTGCTGCCGAGTACAATGAACTGCAGGAAAAGAACAGAAAGCTTTTAGGCGAATTGGAAGCTAAGGAAAAAGCCCGTGCGGCTCTTGACAAAGAGCTTAAGGAAACCAAGAGAAAATACAGAGAATTCCGTATGCAAATGCGTGAGAACCTTATGGGGATCTGCAACGGAATTAAAGCCAATGACTGATACATTTACTCAAATCTGACAGAAATTCACTGATTTCAGGAGCATAACGATGTCCGGAATATGTGCTGAACAACTGAATAACACATATGGATACTACCACTCTCATATCGTTGATATAGTTGCCAAAATTAAAGCAGCCAGCGACCAAAAAGAAGTGGATATGCTCTCTGACGAATTGGCAGATTTGCTCACTTCACAAGCAGATACCATTTCTGAACAGAACAGGCAACTCGCTGAAAAGGACGATACTATTACTGATTTAGAGGGTTCAAATGCAGAAAAAGACCAGAAAATAGAAATCCTGCAGGCATCCGTGGATGATAACACCAGCCTGGATGCATACAGATGTTCTGTTATTAGTGAGTTGCGTATAGAATTACGGGCGTCCTACAAGGTAAGGGCTGAATCAGCTGCAGCAAAACTTACTTCTCCTCACCGTGATTATGAAAAAATTATTGCAAAGTATTTAGAATATAAGGACAGGAATGCCGAATTAGTAACGCGGAATAAATTCCTTGAGAATACACGAAGAGAAGCTGTTAATAACAACGTTCTTACCAAGGAGAATGAACACCTTAAGAAGGAGAACGAGCGGCTTAAAGCAAAGGATGAAGAAAGAAAGCAGAAATTAGCAGCTGCAAACCAGAAAATATTCTCTTTAAGAACAGAACTTAACAGGGAACAGAAGCAGAATGATAAGCTGGAAAGGCAGCATTTGGAAGACCAGGCTGTCAATGATGTACTCACGTATGAGTTAACAAACGCTCTTAACGAGAATGTTGATTTAAAAAATGAAGTGCAGTATTTGTCATCTCTGCTTAACAGCGACAGCAAAACCACTAACATGCCTGCCTTTTATGACAGTATTAAGAAAAAGGCGGAAAACAAAAAGGAGAAAAGAGAGATAACCGGCAAATCATCTGATGAGTTCCCTGTAACCCGTGAGTATACAGGCAACAATGTTGGTGGCAAGCCTGGACATGAACGTGTTGTTCTGGAAGAACTTCAGGATTCTCAGTGTGACAGTATAAACATTGAATACCATTCTGCTGAAAACACGATATGTCCAGCCTGCGGAGCCGGCACTATGGAACGCACAGGGAGACAAAGGGTATCTGTAACAGTTGACATTCAATGCCGCATAACAAAGAAAAAGGTAACCTATTACGAAGTGGCCTGCACAAAATGTGGGTATTCATTCTTCACAGATATGCCTGAAGCATATGTAAATGATGTTGTTCAGTATGGGCCAAATCTCCAGGCACTCGCACTTGCAATGATGAATGTTGACAATACCCCTATTGCAAAGACGGCAAGAACTATTAGCGGGCTGACAGACATGAAAATCAATCCCTCTCCTGCCTATCTCTGCAAACTTCAGAGCAAGGCAGCAGAGGAATTGGAAACCTTTGTGAACCAATTAAAGGATTATATTAAGACAAGCAGCCAGGTTTACTGGGATGATACTACCATAGCAATTGACAATGCAGGCAATAACGGCTATGGTGTTGTCCGGTTTTACGGTACTGGAAAAGCAGCACTGTATATTGCCCATGAAGAAAAGAATCTCCAGAGTCTGATAGATGATGACATCCTGACTTCAGTTAATCCTGGAACTGTAAGTATCCATGATCATAATCCAGTGAACTATAATTCAGCGTTCAGTAACCTGGTTCATGCCGAATGCAATGTACATCTTGAGAGACGGCTGGCAAAAGGCTGCGAAGACTCTAAGCATGATGAGTTCAATGATATAAAGAACCTGATAGCGAAGGCAATGAAAGAACGCAAACGTCTTATATCTGAAACAGGTGCAACAGCTTTTGATGATGCATATGTTGAAGAGTTCTACAGCAAGGTTCTGGAGTTGGTTGGTGCAGCTGAGATAAAAAACGAGGTTGATACAAAAGAGCACAGGAATCACCCTAAGCTCCTTCAACGTGAAAAGCAGTTGCTGAATGACATACGGGCATACTTTGACAGCTATTTCCGATGGATGAAGGACTTCACAATTCCACCGGACAACAACCTTAGCGAGCGTGCACTTCGGGCCTTGAAGATACGATTGAAAGTCTCCGGCCACTTCAAAAGCCTGAAGCGTGCAGTCTACTATTGCAACATTAGCAGTTACATAGCGACATGCCGTCTAAACGGATATAATGAGATGTATGCCCTAACACGGTTAGCCATACATAAACCACTTACCTTGGGAGAAATCCTTAACCACAAAACGTAATAACACAGACCCTTTTATCTGTGGCTCATGCGTGGTAGTGCATTTTATTGCACTACTTAGGCATGGGCTGTTTTTTGTCCAAAAAA
>JAJQAR010000029.1 GCA_021203705.1 Prevotella sp.
GATTGCTCAACGTTCCTGTCTTTTTCGCTGACTCTTACTGCTCATGGCAGAAAGGAGCCATTGAGAATGAAAATAAACTTATCAGACAGTATATTCCAAAAGGCACTGACCTGAATTCTCTTACTGACAAATTTATAAACAAAATTAAAATCAAAATTAATGCAAGACCAAGAGAAAAACTTAACTTTTCTTCCCCTTCAGTCGAATTTTATAGAAATTTTTCGTAATGTTGCACTTGCTAGTTGACTCTAGGGAGCGAACTTAGAGCGAACTTAGAGCGAACTTAGAGCGAACTTTCGCACATTTTATTTGCATATTTGAAAAAAAAGTTGCAATTTTGTTGCCACAAATCACTTGATTATTTTATTGTAATATGTTGACAGCAAATGAAATAGTAGCGTTTGTTCAGGCAGGGGAAGGCTACAATGTTGAATTTAAGCTGAGTGTACCTGCGAAAGTTCGCGAACTGGTGAGATGTGCAACAAGATGAACCTCGGACGTACCTCTATAAATCTCAGAATTAAAAAACTCAAAGAACTGGGAATTGTACAGCGTGAGGGCAAGAAAAACGCAAGTAAATGGAAAATACTTTAAACTAAATTGTTTATGATGCCAGTGAAAAGGATGGTGTTTGTCTCATCCTCGGCTATCTCAAATATGAACGGATGATCAACCGTCATTATTATAGGCTTTGGCTTTTCCTCTGGCATACAGCATCCGAGCTCCATTCCCATAGAGGTAACAGCTGCAGCCTCGGTTCCTTTTTCATCTACAATTACCTTTATTTGCTGAATTACCTGCCCAATCTGCAATCCCTTGATACAGTCAGGTATGATGTCGCCCGATTCAAAGATGAATGCAAGGCCAAGTTCTTCAAGTAACTTATGCATACCAATGTTCGACTCCACAGTAAAGCGCGGTAGTGAAAGAATAACCTCTTTTTCGTTTGTACGGAGATAGTGCTTTTGACCTATATAACCATACAGCACATTTTCAACAGAATGGTTTGGCTTTGGCAGATATATGCGCATGGAGAACCTTACATGATCATAGAATCTGCACACGTATGGCAAACTCACCATTTGACATTCATAGGTTTCTGCGTATTCCATATCATCTTGTTTAATCATCATGGGAACCATTGTCTCTCCATTGGATCCATAGAATGGTTTCTTATCAGTGAATCTCTCTTCAAATTGTCCTTCCCATGCAGCCTTAAAGTAAAGAATGTCGGTTATCACTGATAATGTATCCTTTGTCAGTTGCATATTCAACTGCTTGATAAGTCCATGTGTCGCCTCCGAGATAGCCTTATCTATAATGCCTTTCATTTCAGGGGAATTGAAGTTCACTTGCTTCAGCGACATGGCAAAGTCGTCTGCCACCTGTGACAGAGCATTTCTATTGACTTCTAATCCTTCTTTTGCCCACAGTATTGTCTGTTGCTCAATCACCGGCACAAAATCCCCTTGTTCTTGTTTATACCAATCATTAAGGGTAGCTGTCAACAGCTTCTTGCTTGACAGCATATTGGCATCGTCTATGGTTAATGCATTATCACCAACACACTCCAGTATTTCTTTCCTGATCACAGGCGATGCCCAGTTAGCCAATAGAACCAATACGGCCTGCAATCGTGAAGGAGAGACTGCGATGTTCTTGTCTTTATCTTCAAGTTCAATCAGCGTCATTAGCAGGTTGTTGCTAAATCTTGCCGAGTAATCTGGATGACGCAGTAATGCGTCAGATGTAATATTGTTTGGTATCATAGTGTAATGTTGTTAGGGGTGGTTGATTGTGTAGCCTCGTTAATTATGTCGTTAATTATGTTTTTAAATACCTCATCTATATCTGTACCAGGATATTCTTCGAGCTTCTCATCTTTTTTAATAGTCCATTTCTCATCCCAATGGTTAATTGCGTTTTTTTCATCCCAATGATTATTCGAATATCTGGCCACTTTAATCATATTTCGTTCTTCATGAGATTTGACAGGAACAAATTCCAATTTCATCACTTTATCAGGAGACATAAAAATATTGTAATTATCGTTGTCCATTTGCCAATTGTGGTCTTTTGTCAATGATGAGACAAGCATTTCAAAAATGAGACAAGTCATCAATTCAGAGTGGAAATGATTTCTTTGACTTTGATGGAAAATCAAGATGTTTGGATAAACTATAGCAATAAATCCTTGTTTCGAGCGGTTCAATATATTTGTTCCATAATCTCCAATTAGAATTTCTCTCAAACATGCATTATCATCTTTAAGTTTTCCTATGGTATTGGAAATTATTTTTTCAAGAGATTGCGTAACAGCAGAGGCATCGTAATCAGGATCATTTATTATTTCTTGAAGGCATTTGATTGCTTTGGTATTGGAATTATTGTCAATTCTAAACAATCTTTTCCAGGAATAATCTCTATCAAGAATACGATTACAGAAATTTTTTCGGTTGCTTGAAGCTTGTAGTAAATAATCCCCTTTAGCCAACATTGCTTTTACCATTATGAAATCATCTATTAATTTATTGTCTTTTTTGTTACTTATTTCATCGAATAAAGGCAGGACTTTGTTGAGTATATCACTATAAGAACTTGAATCAGGGTTTTCCAACAGTTGGAGTGGAATCTTGTTGCCTATCACATTGGAAAGGTGTAATGTGATGCCGATTTGTCCATTAAGGTAATCATTCTTTTCAGCTTTTTCAATAAGTTTTCTCCATTTATCATCTGGGCGTAATTGTGCCTTGATTACTTCTTCTTCCCATTGGTATGTTTCAAAGAAATTCGGTTGGAAGGCAGTTGTCGC
>JAJQAR010000329.1 GCA_021203705.1 Prevotella sp.
ATTATATATTATTTTTTAAGTTAAATTGTGATTTCACCACAAACCGAGCGGTTCATATAGTTTCTTACCACCTTATTATCAGTATATAACGCCTGAAAACACATCAGTTTTGTAACCGCAGCCTCCACAGTACTATCATAACCGCTGATCACCCCCGTTGACTTGAGGCGGAAGCCTGTGTCATAGCGGTTCATCTCCACAAAACCGGCGAGGCACTGACTGATATTCACGATAGTAACGCCCCTCATGCTGAGTTTTCGCAGCAGTTTTATGAGCCACGGACTTTTAGGCGCATTGCCACTGCCGAAGGTACGCATTACGATAGAGCGCAGTTCAGTGGTGTCCAACAGGCGGTAGATCACATTCTCCTGCAAGCCTGGAAACAGCGAGAACACGATAGTGTTTGGATCCATACTCGTATGCGGGATAACTGGTTTGTTGAAGTCTGGCGTGAGTATGCGCTCCTCGTGGTACACGATGTTCACTCCCGCATCAGCGAGGTTCGGGAAATTGAACGACTCAAAAGCGTTGAAGCCATCGGCGTTGGTCTTTACCGAACGGTTGCCACGCAGCAGTTTTCCACTGAAATAGATACACACCTCAGGCACCATTGCCGTACCGTCGTCGCGTGCCGCAGCAGCAATCTCGATACTCGTGATAAGGTTCTCCTTGCCGTCCGTGCGCAACTGGTTGATAGGCAACTGACTGCCCGTGAGGATAACGGACTTTGTGAGGTTCTCAAGCATGAACGAAAGGGCAGAAGCCGTATAAGCCATGGTGTCCGTGCCATGCAGGATTACGAAACCGTCGTACAGGTCATAGCGTTCTGCAATAATCCTTACAAGTTGCGACCACATACGGGGTGACATATCACTGGAATCTATCGGTTGCGTGAACTGATAGATGTCGATGCCCGTGCGCAAGATAGACAGTTCGGGCATGCAACTGATCAGTTGGTTGAAATCAAGAGGTTCGAGTACCCCCGTATTAGGATTTTTACCCATACCGATAGTGCCGCCGGTGTAAATCAGCAGTACGCGGTCGGTTCTCTTTTTCGAGACAGCAGGTGTTATGTTAATCTGCATCGTTCACATTTTTATATTATACAAATCCCTGAAAACAAACTTATTTATGCAGGCGGATTTTGCGCCATGCCACTTAATTTTATGCAAATATACTTTAAAAACATCTCAAATCAAAAAAAATGGTGTATATTTGCAATAAATAATGAATGTGAATAAAAAACTTAAAATTAACGCTTAAAAACAAGGTAACATGAAAAAATTTATGGATGAGAACTTCCTGCTCGAAACCGCAACGGCGCAGGATTTGTATCATAATCATGCGGCAAAGATGCCAATTATCGACTATCATTGTCATTTGATACCTGAAATGGTGGCAAACGACCATAAATTCAAGAGCATTACAGAGTTGTGGCTTGGCGGCGACCACTACAAGTGGCGTGCTATGCGTACTAATGGTGTTGACGAGAAATATTGTACTGGCAAAGATACTTCTGACTGGGAGAAATTCGAGAAATGGGCTGAGACTGTGCCTTATACTTTCCGCAACCCGCTGTATCACTGGACACACCTGGAGCTCAAGACAGCTTTCGGCATTGACAAACTGTTGAGCCCGAAAACGGCACGCGAGATCTTCGACGAGTGTAACGAGAAATTGCAGCAGCCGGGATATACGGCTCGTGGATTTATGCGCCGCTACAACGTAGAGTGTGTATGTACTACCGATGATCCTGTTGACGACCTGCGTTATCACAAGCAGACGAAGGACAGCGGTTTTGAGATCAGAATGATACCGGCATGGCGCCCTGACAAGGCAATGGCTGTTGACAACACGAAGAATTTCGCGGCATACGTTAACCAGCTTGGTGAGGTATCTGGCGTATCTATCAGTCATTTCTCTGACATGATCGACGCTATCCAGAAGAGGCACGACTTCTTCCACGAGAATGGCTGCCGCCTGTCTGACCACGGTATCGAGGAGTTCTATGATGAGCCGTACACAGAGAGCCAGATAGAGACAATCTTCGACAAGGCAATGCGTGAGCAGGAGCTGTCACAGTATGAGATCCGTCAGTTCAAACACTGCATGCTGACCATCTTCGCAGAGATGGATCACGCAAGCGACTGGACTCAGCAGTATCACTATGGCGCAATCCGTGACAACAACAGTCTGATGTTCGAGAAGCTCGGCCCTGATACCGGTTTCGACTCTATCGGCGAGTTCAACACCGCAAAGGCAATGAGCCACTTCCTGAATCATCTGAATGCAGAGGGCAAACTGACTCGTACTATCCTCTACACATTGAATCCTTGTGCCAACGAGGTTATCGCTACTATGCTCGGTAACTTCCAAGACGGCTCATGCCCGGGCAAGATACAGTTTGGTAGTGGTTGGTGGTTCAACGACCAGCTCGACGGTATGACGCGCCAGATGAACGCTCTCTCCGTGCTCGGTCTTCTCAGCCGTTTCGTAGGTATGTTGACAGACAGCCGTTCATTCCTGTCTTATCCGCGTCACGAGTACTTCCGTCGTCTCCTCTGTAACCTTATCGGTACAGACGTTGAGAAGGGTCTTATCCCTGACGATATGGAGAGCCTCTATCGCATGGTTGAGGACATCAGCTACAACAATGCTAAGAACTATTTCAAGTTCTAATCAAGTAACTGCAATAAAAACGCTTCCGTCAATCTCAACGGAAGCGTTTTTATTTCCTATTTCCTATTTTGCTGCTTGCGGCATTATTTCTTTTTTCTTGAACATCCAACACCTTTTTTCATAACATTTTTC
>JAJQAR010000295.1 GCA_021203705.1 Prevotella sp.
AATAAATAAAAAAGCATCTGAAAAAGATGCTTTTTATTTTATATAGTCCACGAAGGCATATTTGTAAGCATGTCTCTCGTCCTTGCCATGTTCTTCACGACTTATTTCTTTCCAATCGTCATACGGGGGGAAGAACGTGTCTGCCTGTTTGGGTGTGTCGTGAATTTCAGTCAGGCATAGACGGTCTGCGGTTTTTATGGCTTGCTCATATACGCTCGCACCACCTATTATATATATGTCCTCGTCTTTGGAGCACTGTTGCAGGGCATCTTCAAGCGATGAAAAGCAATCGCACCCTGCAAAGTAGTGCTTGCTTTTGCTTAATACTATGTTTCTCCTGTTAGGTAGTGCTCCTTTTGGCAAAGATTCAAAAGTTTTTCTGCCCATTATAATGGTATGTCCAGTAGTAAGGCTCTTGAATCTTTTGAGGTCGTTAGGCAACCAATAGAGAAGTTTGTTATTGTTTCCTATTGCCCTGTTTTGTGCAACGGCAGCTATAATGCTTATCTTCATATATTTTTCAGCTATTTTCTACATCATCTAATAAAAGAGCTTTTTAGACGCTCACCTTACCAGGTATATGAGGCCATGGGTTATAATTTTCCAATGTAAAGTCTTCATATTTGAAGTCAAACAAGTTCTTCACATTGGGATTGAGCTTCATAGTAGGTAATGGGCGAGGCTCACGGGTAAGTTGCAGTTTTACCTGTTCTATATGGTCGAGGTAAACATGCGTGTCGCCAGTGGTATGGATAAACTCACCAGGTTTCAGCCCTGTAACTTGTGCTACCATCATCAACAACAATGCGTAGGAGGCGATATTGAATGGAACTCCCAGAAAAGTATCGGCACTGCGCTGGTATAGTTGCAAGCTCAGTTTTCCGTCTGCCACATAAAACTGAAACAGGCAGTGGCAAGGGGGCAGTTTCATTTGGTCGATATCTGCAACATTCCACGCACTGACAATCATTCTACGGGAGTCGGGATTGTTTTTTATCTGTTCCAAGATATTTTTTATCTGGTCGATATGTCCGCCATTATGGTCGGGCCATGAACGCCACTGATAACCATAGATAGGGCCCAACTCGCCATTCACATCAGCCCACTCGTTCCATATCCTTACCCCATGTTCTTGAAGATATTTCACGTTGGTATCCCCTTGCAAGAACCAAAGGAGTTCATAAATGATTGATTTCAAGTGGAGCTTCTTTGTTGTAAGCAAAGGAAAGCCGTCTTGTAGGTTGAAGCGCATCTGATTTCCAAAGATACTGATAGTACCCGTTCCAGTGCGGTCGTGCTTTTTGACACCTTCTGTCGTAATGCGTCGTAGCAGGTCTAAATATTGTTTCATATTATATCGTTTTTAATTTATTGTATTTCAAATATTTCCCTTTTATCATTGGGTATATGTGAGCTCCTAATCCGCCATTCGGTAGGATATAGATTATTTATGCGGTTGCCTACGTTTTTCCCGAAACCGATAGGATGCCCCTTGTATGTCATAAGAACATACCCTGTTGGGGTATTTGTATTAATAGGGATTGCTTCCTTGCGCAAATAACTTATAGCCTGTTTGTAATCCAATTCCATTTGCGGAAACGAGGCAGCATTGAAAGAGGTGGATAGTGCCAATGATTGTGCAGGTATGATGTCTTTACCCTTTGTCTCACCAAATTTGATGCCTGCCGACAATACCTTAAATGACCGTTCTGCAATGTCATAAATGTTTCTCCACGATTTTGGTATGGCAATAAAAGAGTCTCCTTTCTTAACGATATCGAAATCGTCTGGTGATTTTAGCCATTTCAAATCAGGTGATAATCCTTGTTTCGCAGAATTGTCTTTGATATTCTTTTTTGACTTTTTGCTTATGGGCTGACAAACAGTAGTGTTGTCGCAGCCAATTTTACGTAATACCGCCATGAATAGTCCTTCGCCACGTGTTTTACCTGGTAGAAAGCGATATACATGTTCATTGAGATCGGGGAGCAGTGAATTGGTGATATTCCAGTCGCTTTCTATGTTTACAGGAAGGATTTCAGCATTAAATGTGTTTTTTATGAATTGTATATTTTCCTCGTTTTCTTTAGTGTTGAATGTGCATGTGGAGTAAATGAGCAGTCCGCCTGGTTTCAGACATTGCCAGGCATCAAACACAATCTCTTGTTGCAAACGTTTGCATTTCTCGACATTCTGTATACTCCATTCATTTATTGCTGTTTCATCTTTTCGGAACATACCTTCACCGGAACATGGCACGTCAGTGAGGATTATGTCGAACATCATACCGCTTTTTCTAAAATCCTTCGGATAGTTGTTTGTAACAATGACATCTTTATCGCCGAATTTTAAAATGTTCTCTGCCAAAATCTGTGCCCGTGTTCCTATCGGCTCATTGCTTATCAGTAAACTGCCTTTTGGCAAAATGCTTTTCGCCACTATTGATTTCCCTCCTGGTGCGGCGCATAGATCGAGCATTGTTATAGCATCATTTCCAGTATATTGACGTAAAACAAGGTCGAGGAACATTGAGGATGCCTCTTGAACGTAATACAAACCGGCATGTAGTAGAGGGTCGAAAGTGAAATTCGGGCGTTCTTTCAGATAATAGCCATCTTTACACCATGCCACTCTGTCATTGCAAAAGTTATTCTTTTGTATGTCAAAAAAACATTTCAGGGGGTTAAGATGGATACTCACGAGCGGCTCATCACAAAGTCCCTTATAGAGAGCTTGCCAAGTCTCATTATCCATAATCCTTTTTGTGTATTTTACAAACTCCTCAGGCAGTAACATTAACCATAAT
>JAJQAR010000119.1 GCA_021203705.1 Prevotella sp.
TCCCTATAATATAATAAGGTGTTATGAAATTAGACAATAAGATATTTGAACTGAAAGATTTCGCCAAAGAGATGGCAACTCTGAAGAATGATAAGCATTTTGATTTTCTTGTTACTATTGTAGGAGAGGACTTCAGAGAGGAAGGACTTGGAGCTGTTTATATTCTCGAAAACACCGATACTCATGAGCGTATCAGTGTGAAGGCAGTAAACAGCGACAGGGACAACGCATATATCCCAACGGTCAGCAATCTATGGAAAGGAGCGGAAATCTTAGAGAGGGAAGTATATGACTTTCTTGGAGTGAAGTTTTTGGGCAACAAGGACATGCGTCGTTTCTATCTGCGTTCAGACTTTGAGGGCTATCCGTTGAGGAAAGACTATGACATGAGCGATGAGAACAACAAGTATGTCCTCACTGATGACGTAGAGCCCGACTATACGGTGGAATACCAACTTGATGAGAATGGAAACATAAGGACTATCCAACATAAACTTTTCACGGAAAATGACTATGTGGTGAATATCGGTCCCCAGCATCCTTCCACACATGGAGTGTTGCGTTTACAGACAATTCTCGATGGAGAGACAATCAAAAAGATATATCCACATTGCGGTTATATCCACAGAGGGATAGAGAAGATGTGCGAGAGTTTTACATATCCGCAGACGTTGGCACTTACAGACAGACTGGACTATCTCTCCGCAATGATGAACCGCCATGCATTGGTTGCAGTTATCGAGGAAGGCATGGGCATAGAACTGTCGGACAGGATAAAGTACATCCGCACTATCATGGATGAGCTGCAACGCTTAGATTCCCACCTGCTGTTTTATGGCTGTTGTGCCCAGGACTTAGGAGCGTTGACAGCATTCCTTTACGGCATGCGCGACAGAGAGCACGTGTTGAACGTGATGGAGGAGACTACTGGCGGGCGACTTATACAAAACTATTATAGAATTGGCGGTTGTCAGAGGGATATAGACCCGAATTTCGTGAAGAACGTGAAGAAACTGTGTGAGTATATCAAACCGATGTTCAGGGAGTATCAGGATGTATTCAGTGGAAATGTGATACTTCAGAACCGTTTCCGCGGTGTCGGTGTATTGTCGAAGGAAGATGCCATATCATACGGGTGCACCGGTGGAACAGGGCGGGCAACAGGCTGGCATAATGACGTGCGTAAAAACCATCCATACGATATGTACGACAAAGTTGACTTCGATGAGATAGTATTTGACAAGGGCGACTGTTTTGACCGTTACATGGTACGTATGAAAGAGATGGAGCAGAGCGTGCGGATACTTGAGCAGCTTATCGACAACATCCCTGCGGGCGAGTTCTATATCAAGCAGAAGCCAATAATTAAAGTTCCCGAAGGGATGTGGTACACCAGTTGTGAGGGCAGTAGAGGAGAGATAGGAGTATATCTTGACAGTCGTGGAGACAAGAGTGCTTATCGCTTGAAATTCCGTCCAATGGGTTTGCCTCTTGTGTCAGCGTTGGATGAGATTTTGCGAGGAGAGAAGATAGCAGACCTGATATCAGTAGGAGCATCCCTCGATTACGTTATTCCAGATATAGACAGGTAACAGTTATTTTATTAATTCCTTATTGTAAGAAATAATGATTTTTGATTTTAGTATAGTTGCGACATGGTTCGATGAGTTACTCCGCCAGACACTTGGCTTAGGGGATTTCTGGTCGGTACTCATTGAGTGCGTGATAGCAGGACTGTTCATTATCATATTATATGCACTGTTGGCTATCGTTCTGATATTCATGGAGCGGAAGGTATGCGCATATTTCCAGTGTCGTCTCGGTCCTATGCGAGTAGGTCCGTGGGGCATATTCCAGGTGTTCGCTGACGTGTTGAAGATGCTCATCAAGGAAATATTTGTTGTTGACAGGGCAGACAAGTTGCTTTATTGCATTGCACCGTTCTTAGTAATCTTCGCATCAATCGGAACATTCTCGTTTCTTCCGTGGAACAAGGGAGCAGAAGTATTGGATTTCAATGTCGGTGTGTTCCTCGTTACAGCAATATCAAGTATCGGTATTGTCGGCATATTCCTTGCCGGTTGGGGCAGCAACAATAAGTTCGGTGTTGTCTCCGCCATGCGAGGCGCGGTGCAGATGATATCCTACGAGATGTCTCTGTGCCTCTGTCTTATAACAGCCGTCGCCCTAACGGGAACGATGCAGATTTCAGGTATTGTGGAATACCAGACAGGTCCGTGGAACTGGTTGATATTCAGAGGACATATCCCGGCGATAATAGCATTCATAGTGTTTCTTGTCGCAGGCAATGCAGAGGCAAACAGAGGACCTTTTGACTTGGCGGAGGCAGAGAGTGAGCTTACCGCCGGTTATCATACTGAATATTCTGGTATGGGATTTGGTTTTTACTATCTTGCCGAATTTCTAAATCTGTTTGTCGTTTCAGGGATTGCCGTAACGGTATTCCTCGGCGGATGGGCACCTATTAATATAGGTGTGGGAGGTTTCGACATGGTGATGAACTACATACCAGGCATTATCTGGTTCATGGGCAAGACCTTCGCTGTTGTGTGGCTGCTTATGTGGATCAAGTGGACATTTCCCCGTCTGCGTGTCGATCAGATGCTGAAACTTGAGTGGAAATATCTCATGCCTCTGTGTCTGCTCAATTTGGTACTTATGACAGTAATCGTTGCCATGGGGTGGCACTTCTAAAACGAGATAAAAATGGAAGATAAAAACAAATCATATTTTTGCGGAATAAAAGATGCCGTGAAATCCCTTGCAACAGGTATGAGAGTA